>JAIXSF010000039.1 GCA_027484835.1 Rhizobiaceae bacterium
CGGCCGCGCGCTCGGGGCCGACGAGGGCGAGGTCAAAACCATTCCAGTCCGCAACATCGACGGTCATCTCTCCATCATGCTCGACAGCATGCTGGTCGCGGCCGAGTAACTGGGATGATAAACACGCGGAGCCGCAGACATGGCCTGTGAAACCAAGACGACCTGCCCCTATTGCGGCGTCGGCTGCGGCGTAATTGCCGCTATCGATGACCAGGGCAAGGTCAGCGTGCGAGGCGATCCGGACCATCCTGCGAATTACGGTCGTCTCTGCTCCAAGGGATCAGCGCTCGCCGAAACGCTCGACCTTGAAGGTCGCGCACTTTATCCGGAAATCCATGGCCAACGCGTCGGTTGGGACGAGGCGCTCGATCTCGTCGCCTCGACCTTCCAGCAGACGATCGCCGATCATGGTCCTGATTCCGTAGCGTTTTACGTCTCCGGGCAGTTGCTGACCGAGGACTATTACGTCGCCAACAAGCTGATGAAGGGGTTCATCGGCTCTGCCAATATCGACACCAATTCGCGCCTGTGCATGGCATCCTCGGTTGCTGGACATCGCCGTGCCTTCGGCGCCGATACTGTGCCCGCCTGTTACGAGGACCTGGAGCTCTCCGACCTTGTCGTCCTGGTCGGCTCCAACATGGCCTGGTGCCACCCGGTCCTTTACCAGCGCCTGGCGGCGGCCAAGGCTGCCCGTCCTGCCATGAAGGTGGTCGTGATCGACCCCCGCCGAACCGCGACCAGCGACATTGCCGACCTGCATCTCGCGGTCCGACCTGACGGTGACATCGCTCTCTTCAATGGCCTCCTTGCCTATTTGGCGGAAACAGGCGCAATCGACGAAAACTATGTCGGAAAACGCACCTCTGGGTTTGGCGAAGCCCTGCTCGCCGCCTCGCGCGGAAGCATGGCGGATCTCTCCGATGCGACCGGTGTCTCCGGCATGCTTCTCCGCCAGTTCTTCCGCCTCTTCGCGCAGACTGAGAAGGTCGTCACCTGCTACAGCCAGGGGGTCAACCAGTCGTCTGTCGGCACAGACAAGGTCAACGCAATTATCAACTGTCACTTGGCGACAGGCCGGATCGGTCGACCCGGCATGGGGCCGCTGTCACTGACCGGCCAGCCGAATGCAATGGGTGGCCGTGAGGTCGGCGGGCTCGCCAACATGCTTGCGGCTCATATGGCAATCGAGAACCCTGATCACCGCGAGCGCGTGCAACGCTTCTGGAAGTCGCCGGTCATTGCGGAGCGGGCTGGCCTGAAGGCCGTCGACATGTTCGAGGCGGTCGCCGATGGGCGGATCAAGGCGATCTGGATCATGTCCACCAATCCTGTGGTCTCAATGCCTGATGCCGCTGCAGTCAAGGCAGCGCTTGAGGCCTGTCCCTTCGTGGTCGTCTCCGACATCCAGAAGGATACCGACACGGCCCGTCTCGCCCATGTCCTGCTTCCGGCCAGCGGCTGGGGCGAAAAATCCGGTACGGTGACGAATTCCGAACGGCGCATCTCCCGGCAGAGACCCTTCTTATCCGTTCCGGGCGAGGCCCGCGCCGACTGGTGGCAGTTGGCGGAGGTTGGCAAACGCTTAGGCTTCGGTGCTGATTTCAACTATTGCGGTCCGGCTGATATCTATGCCGAGCACGCGGCGCTTTCCGCCTTCGAGAACCATGGCGAGCGCGATTTTGATGTCGGCGCCCATGCCGAGATCGACGATGGGGCCTATGACGCCCTCGCTCCATTCCAATGGCCTTTGCGCAAAGACGGATCATCGGCTGCCCGCTTTTTCGCCGATGGTGGCTTCTTCACTGCGGACCGAAAGGCGCGCTTTGTGCCTGTCACGGCACCTGCGCTTGAAGAGACCGATGGATGCTATCCCTTTACCCTCAATACGGGCCGAATCCGCGATCACTGGCATACGATGACGCGGACGGGAAAAAGCGCCCGGCTGTCTGCGCATATTGCTGAACCCTTCTGCGAGATCCATCCGGCGGACGCGGAAAAAGCTGGTATTGGCGATGCTGATCTGGTGCGTATCGAAGGCGCAAACGGCAGACAGATCATCGTGCGCGCGCTACTCACTGAACGGCAGATGCGCGGCGCACTCTTCGTGCCCATGCATTGGACGGGCGAGACGGCACCCAGCGCCCGCGTCGATACGCTGGTCTCCTCCCGCGTCGATCCGATCTCCGGCCAACCGGCGTTAAAGATGTCCCGCGCGTCCGTCACCCGCTACGCTGCGAAGGCCCATGGCTTCCTGGTATCGGGGAGCCGTCCTGTTGATCTTCCGTTTGCCTACTGGGCGATCGCGAAAGCTGAAAGCGGTTACCGCCTAGAATTTGCAGGTGATCCGCCCGCCGAGGGCTGGGAGACGTGGCTGCGGAGCAGCCTGCAGCTTGAAGATAATCATGAGTTCTCCGGTTACATCGACCAGCGCGCCGGCGACCATCGCCTGCTCGTCTTCGAGGGAGAAAAACTTCAAGCGGCGCTGTTCGTCTCGTCGGACCCTGTCTCGGTCTCGCGGCAATGGGCGGTCGATCAACTCAAGGGTAGCCATCCGGATCGCAGTGTGCGCTCGATGCTGATTGCCGGTCGACCGGCTGCTGGCCGGCCGGACAAGGGGGCGATCGTCTGCTCCTGTTTTTCGGTTGGCATCAACGAGATCAACGCCGCCGCACGAAGCGGCTGCTGCTCTGTGGATGCGATTGGTGTGGCCTTGAGTGCCGGAACGAATTGCGGCTCTTGCCGCCCCGAAATCAGGAGGATCCTGGATGCGACGCAACCCATTGCCGCCGAGTGACGGACAGGAACGTATTTCCGCGCTCGCCAAGCTGCCGGTCTTCTGGAACCTTCAGGGCAAGCGAGCGGTCATTGCCGGCGGTACGGATGGCGCCGCCTGGAAGGCAGAGCTCCTGCAGGCCTGCGGTGCATTGGTTGAGCTCTATTGCGAAACAGGTGATCTCGGTGAGACCATGACGTCGCTGATCGAGCGAACCTCCCTGACCCACCATGCCCATCCCTGGCATTGTGGTATCTTCACCGGAGCATCACTTGCGCTCGCCGACTGCGAAACCGATGACGAGGCGCGCGCCTTCTTTTGTGCGGCGCGTGCGGCGGGCGTCCCCGTCAACGTGATCGACAAGCCAGCCTTCTGCCAGTTCCAGTTTGGCTCGATTGTCAATCGCTCGCCGGTGATCGTCTCGATCTCGACGGATGGGGCGGCTCCCATCCTCGCCCAGGCCATCCGCCAGCGGATCGAGACACTCTTGCCGCCGTCCTTGAAGCAATGGGCAAGCCTTGCGCATCGGCTCAGAGAAGCGGTCAATCGCCGGCTTGCGCCCGGTGGGCAAAGGCGGCTCTTCTGGGAGCGGTTCGTTGCGCAAAGCCTGATGACGAATGAACCGCCGACGGAAGAGACTGCGGACGCATTGCTGGTGACGGCGGAGCAGATCGCGTCTGCTCCGGGCTCGGGATCGGTGACACTGGTTGGGGCAGGGCCCGGTGATGCCGAACTTCTGACGCTGAAGGCCATGCGGGCATTGCAGGCGGCCGACGTCATCCTCTTCGACGACCTCGTCTCGCCCGAGGTTCTGGAACTGGCGAGAAGAGAGGCGAAACGCTTCCTCGTTGGCAAGAGAGGCGGTCGGGAAAGCTGCCGCCAGGACGACATCAACGACATGATGGTGCGTTTCGCAAAGGCCGGCAAACGTGTCGTCCGCCTCAAGTCGGGGGACCCGATGATCTTCGGTCGCGCGGGCGAAGAAATTGCCAGACTGGA
>JAIXSF010000088.1 GCA_027484835.1 Rhizobiaceae bacterium
TAAGGCACCTTGGTGCCATCCTCCGATGTCGCTTCCAGAAGTTCGCTGGTCATGCCCTCAGCGTCAAAGAACGCGGGCGATGTTTCCTGCGGCACCAGGGCAAGCGGTTCCCTGGTCGGATTGCGGTCCCCGTCGGAGAGGGCGAGCGTGTAGCGGGTCGGAGGCACCAGGAAGCCGGAGCCGATCACATGGAGCGTGTCGTCTCCCAAATGCAGGTCGGCATAAAGCGGCGTGAAATAAAGCGCCTCGATGCCGTCAGGCAAATCGATCCGCTGCGGCACCGCGTCGTCTTGCGTCAGATCGAGTGCATAGAGTTCGGGCGAGAGGCGATCATCGACGGTGTAGATCGCCCAGTTGCGGAGCAGGGTGAAGTGATGCACCGCGCGGCCCGGCTGCGGCTCCACCAGAATGCGCCGCTTTGGCGCCAGCGGCTCAGCATCGAACGGTGTCAGCGCTTGCAGCACCAGGCTGCCGGACGCCACCTGCTCGTCGCTCTTGGCGAGCCAGAGGATGTGGCTGTGGTTGATGTCGAAGCCGATGTCCCGTGGCAGCGGCAATCGGCGGGCGACGCCATCGGCGTCCTCGACGTGCAGGCTGAGCTTGCCGATCTCGTGGTTCGCCATGAACACCCGGAACTGTCGCGTGTCGGGCCCCGTGTGCCCGCCGAGTTCGGGGTCGATGATGAAACCATAGCCGGTGACGTCGGTGGCTGCGGCTTCAAAGAGCATCTCCGCCTCTGCCGGGTCTTCGCCGCGACGCAATCGCCGTCCGACTCTTGGCCAGCCGGATTGCGTGGCGGAGAAGGCGTCGATCGATCCGAAATAGGCGATCTCGTCGGCGCTGAGCCAGGACGCCTGCGCCCGGACTGCCGGCGTGTCGAAGCCACCGTCCACCACTCGTTTCGTTTCGAGATCGAACTCGAGAAAACGCGTCAGGTCAGAGCCACCGTCTGACAGGCGTAGCAGAACGCGCGTCGGTTCGAAGGGGCAGGTGACACAGCCGCCGAAGATCCAGCGTTTACCCTCTCGTGCGCAGAAAGCATCGACATCGAAGACCGTATCCCAAGCGGCATCGGCGCGCGGCGCATCAGTCGCCGGCAGTCGGCGCAGAACGCCCAGCGGATTGTCTCGGGACCGGTTGAAATCGAACAGCCAGTCGCCGCGTCGCGTGGGCACGATCAGCCTGTCCTGGCGCTCCATCATCGCCCGAAGCGCCTCGGCGTCCGCCTCCATTTCAGGTGTCGCAAGTGCCTCGTCAGAACGTGCGTTCCGTGCGGAAACGAATGCCAGCGTCTGCGGATCGTCATCCTTTTCGAGAAAGAGATCCATGGCGCTGCTCCTTTGCATTTTCATCATTGCATTCGCTCAGGCGAGATTGGTGCGACGGAAGCCCTCGCCTCATGGTGGAGGGGCTCTCCTGAGGTCTTGGCGTCTGCATAGGAAGATCTGTCGCCAAAATTGAGGCAGGCCGGGTGGTGCCCCACGCCATGGCGCGAAAAGGCGTCGATGGCGGCAAGCCGCCTGATGACCTACCCTGCGGTAGCGTCGTCCTTGTTTTCGAGAGCTACGACACGGAACAACTGGGACGGTCGAAGCAGCTGAAAGGCGATGGGCACGCGCTGCCCTGCTAGCAGCAGACACCGGAGGGGCGCCGGGAAGAGAAGGCTTGAACACTGTCTGAAGATAACGGGTGGAAGGGCTGCCTTGGGCAGCCCTTCGCGTGAATGGTGACGTCGATCAGCCTCCGGCTGCAACGCGTTTCGAGGGGACCCCGCCATCATTCGCGACTGGCATGGACACGCGTCTAGATGGCGCTGCGGTCTCCAGCTTGAAGTGGCTAATCAGCCGCGAAAGATTGACCGCGTCGTCGGCCAGCCGGTTGGTGCTGGCTGTGGTCTCTTCCACCATGGCGGCATTGCGCTGGGTGAACTGGTCCATTTGGCCGACAGCGGTGTTGACCTCCTGCAGCTTGTGGGACTGCTCCTTGGCCGCTGCCGCGATCTGGTGGACAGACTGGTTGATATGCATGACATGGTCCCTGATCCGGGAGAGTGCGTCTCCGGTTGCCGTGACCAGCCGCACGCCGATGCCAACTTCCTCGCCGGACTTGGTAATCAGCGACTTGATGTCTTTCGCTGCACCCGCCGAACGCTGGGCGAGTTCGCGGACCTCCTGCGCAACGACGGCAAAGCCCTTGCCGGCTTCACCTGCGCGCGCAGCCTCGACGCCGGCATTCAGCGCGAGAAGATTGGTCTGGAAGGCGATTTCGTCGATCACGTTGATGATCTGGCCGATTTCTCCGGACGCCTGTTCGATCCGGCCCATGGCAGCAACTGCATCGCCCACGACCGAACTTGATTCTTCCGTGCTGCGGCGCGCCTCGTCCACCATTCTGGTCGCCTGAAGCGCCGTGTCGGTCGACTGCCGGACGGCAGCGGTGATTTCCTCAAGGGCAGACGACGTCTCCTCAAGTGCGGCGGCCTGCTGCTCGGTCCGTTTGGCGAGGTCATCGGACGCGAAGCGCAATTCGCCGGAGCCGGACCGGATCTGGTCGATCGAGGTGCGAACCTCGGCAACGACCGTTCTGAGGACCTGCATCGTGCCGTTCACATTGCCCTGCAGTTCCGCGAAGGCGCCGTTGAATTCACCGCGCATGGCGTCCGTCAGATCGCCCTCGGAGAGCCCGGCAATCACGCGGCGGGTCTCGGCAAGGCCGGTGTCGATCGAACGCACGAGATCGTTCATCGAGGTGGCGAAGGCATTGAGATCCGGGAACTCGAAGTCGCGGTCGATCCGCTGGGTAAAGTCCCCGGCGATCGCCGCCGCACAGACCTGACCGATACTCTCCTGCAACTCATCGCAGCGCTGCTTCATCCGGTGCTCCTGCGCATTCATTTCGCGCACCCGCAGCCCATTCTGCTTGAAGACATCGACCGCGCGCGCCATGTCGCCGATCTCGTTCTGCCTCTCGAGATAGGCGATCTCGACATCGAACTCGTTGCGGGCGAGGCGTCCCATCACCCGGGTCATGCGTTCGATCGGCTTGGTAACGCCGCGCGCCACGAAGACCATGGCCGCGATCCCCGCAAGGGCGCCGACGACCAGGATCGCGGCATTGCTGAGCAGCGAGAGCCGGAAACTGGTCGCGCTTTCCTCGAACATCGCGGCGGCGGCGTCGACATTGGCGTCGCGGAAAGTGTCGGCATAGCCGTCCATCTCGTCATAGGCGACCACCATATCGCCTGTCAGAAGTGCAGCAGCCGCTGCCTTGTCGCCGGCGCGCGACAGTTCGATCATCCGCTCTCCTTCGAAGAGATACCGCTCGGCACTCGCCTTGAAGCCTTCGAAGGCCGGTCGCTCGGCGGGAAGCGTGATCATCGCCTCATACCGCGCCATGCGGTCTTTCAGCTTCGCGACTTCCTTGGCGACAGCAGCATCCGCAGCGGCAAGTGTCTCCGGAGTGGTGCTCAGGATATGTCGCGTCTGCAGCGCACGCAGGTTGGCGATCGATATGTTCAGGCGGTTCGTAATGTCGACGACCGGCACGGATCCCTGTGCCAGTCGCTGTACGTTGGAGAAGACGCCGTTCATCGACCAGAGGGCGAAACCTCCCTGGACAACGAGCAGTGCGAGAAGAAGCATGAAGGCCCCGAGAAGCGAGGCTTTGATGGACAAGGGTTTCGTCGACATTCAGCAGCTTTCCATTCGCTCCGGGCCGCACCGTCATGGCGCCGCTCGCGGGGGAGGAAGTGCTCCGGCTTCATCGCCGAGGCGCGTATCTTTCGTGCAATTTTCCAGAGGCAAAGCTTCGCCGCTCCCTGCAACGGGTGGGCCGTTGGGGACACAAACGCGGTCACGCTCAGACACCGTGCAGGAAGGCTGACGGCACTTGGACAAATGCACTGTGGATTGAAGTAGGCGAACCTAACTCGCGGAAATGATGTGGCGAGGACTTTAATAGTTTACTAAAATGCGCGCTTCAGTTGCGAAATAACGTAAAATAGCGATGTAAAAAGCCTGTGAGTTCCATTGGATGGCTATGGAGCACAACCAATTGCTGAAATCTGTGAGCAAATAGCTTCAAGGCCCAAAGATGAGCTGCAGAAGCGTGGCAAGCATAATCAGCTTGCCATCGCCTCTTCATATTCGGTGGAGAGCTCCAGCCACTGCTCTTCTGCAGCTGACAGCTTCGCCGCCGCCTCGCCGCGTTGCTTGGCTTTCTCGGCTGCCTTGGCCGGCGCCTTCTCATAGAGGGCGGGGTCGGCAAGTTCCTTGTCGAGCGCCTGAATCAAGGTCTCCAGTTTTTTCGTCAAGGCCTCGACTTCGTTGATCTTTTTCTTGAGGGGCGCAAGACTTGCCCGCCGGTCGGCGGCAGCCTTGCGCTGCTCGGCCTTGTTGACGGTGTCGGCGGCGCTGTCACCCTTGTCCTTCTCCGCCGGCTTCTTGCCCGAGGCGATGATGAGCGACCCATATTCTTCCATGTCGCCATCGAAGCTGGTGACCGTGCCGTTGTTGACGAGCCAGAGCCGGTCGACGGTCGCCTCGATCAGGTGGCGATCGTGAGAGATCAGGATGACGGCACCCTCGTAGTCGTTGAGCGCCTCGATCAAGGCCTTGCGGCTGTCGATGTCGAGGTGGTTCGTCGGTTCGTCGAGGATCAACAGGTTCGGCGCGTGGAACGCCGCAAGCCCCATCAAAAGTCGTGCCTTCTCGCCGCCGGACAGATCCTTGGCGGCGGTTTCCATCTTTTCCGTCGCAAGCCCCATCTGAGCAACGCGGGCGCGTACCTTGGCTTCGGGCTCGAGCGGCATCAGCCGGCGCACATGGGCGACCGGGCTCTCGTTCGGCATCAGGTCGTCCAGTTGGTGCTGGGCGAAAAAGCCGATCTTCAGGCTCGGCGCCGTCTTGAGTTGGCCACCCTGGGCTTCCAGTCGGCCTGAGATGAATTTTGCGAAGGTCGACTTGCCGTTGCCGTTCGACCCGAGCAGCGCGATGCGGTCATCGTTGTCGATTCTGAGGTTCAGATTCTTCAGGATCGGCTTGCCCGATTCGTAACCCACAACGCCGCCCGAGATCGCCACGATCGGGGAGGCGGGTTGCTTCTCCGGCTCCGGGAAGGTGATCGGATGGACGTGATCCTCGATCACGGCGGCAACGGTGCCCATGCGCTCCAGCGCCTTGATGCGGCTCTGGGCCTGCTTGGCTTTGGTCGCCTTGGCCCGGAAGCGGTCGATGAAGCTCTGCAGGTGCTTGCGCGCCGCATCGTTCTTCGCCTTGGCCTTCATCTGCAATTCGTCGTTCTCGGCCTTCTGACGCTCGAAGCTGTCATAACCGCCGCGATAGAAGGTGAGCTTCTTCTGGTCGAGATGAATGATCCCGTTGACCGCGGTGTTGAGGAGGTCCCGGTCATGGCTGATGATGATGACCGTATGCGGATAACGCCGCACATAGTCTTCGAGCCACAGCGTGCCTTCGAGATCGAGATAGTTGGTCGGCTCGTCGAGGAGGAGCAGATCCGGCTCGGCAAACAGCACCGAGGCGAGCGCCACGCGCATGCGCCAGCCGCCCGAAAAGGACGAGGCCGGACGCAGCTGCGCCTCGTGGTCGAAGCCGAGGCCGGAGAGGATCGTCGCGGCACGGGCTTCGGCCGAATGCGCGCCGATATCGGCAAGTCGGGTCTGGATCTCGGCGATCCGGTGCGGATCTGTCGCCGTCTCGGCTTCCGCGAGCAGCGCTGCCCGCTCCTTGTCCGCCGCAAGGACGATCGAGATCAGCGAATCCTCTGTTCCCGGCGCTTCCTGCGCGACCTGACCGATACGGGCATTCTTCGGGATGGACACGCTGCCGCTCTCCGAGGCGAGGTCGCCCGTAATGATGCGAAACAGGGTCGATTTGCCCGCCCCGTTCTTGCCCACGAGACCGGCCTTGGTGCCGGCCGGCAGCGAGACGCTGGCATGGTCGATCAGCAGGCGGCCGGCGATGCGGGCGGAGATGTCGGTAATCGTGATCATGGCTCTGGCTTTTGGCCGATGTCTCGGTCAAAGGCAAGCGGCCGGCCAGGATCCCGTGCGCGTCAGGCGACCTGCCGCGGGCCTGGCTTGTGGCCGACGATCGGTTGGCGCGGGTTCTGGCGGGCGAGAATGGTCGCCGTCTTGGCGAGTGCTAGCCAGCTGGTGGGATCGGCCGCCTGCTGCGCCATCGCGTGGCCGATCGCAAGCGGCAGGCCACCCACGTCGTTCGATGTCTCGGCCGCAAAGACCAGATTGTTTTCGGCCGCCGCGAACAGTCTCTCGGCAATCAGATGAGCCTCGTCGGCATTGATGCCGTCGAAGACAAACGCGAAGGTATCGGCCTCGAGCCGGGCGATGACGTCTTGCTTCTTGATCGCCTTGCGGAAAATCCCAGCCAGCCCCTTGATCAGCTTGCTGACGGCTTCTTCGCCATACTGGTGGCGCAGGTCCGGCAGGTCGATGATCTCGATGAGCACGAGCGCAGCCGGATGGGCCGGCGAGGCTTCCGCATGAATGTCTTCCAGTGTCCGGAACAGGCTGATGCGGTTGGGCAGACCGGTCAGGCGGTCCTTGGTCATCAACGCCTGCGCCGCACGGATGGCCCTGTCGGCGCTCATCAGGCTCTCTAAGCCCTCCGTGACGCCCGCCGTCAGTGCTGTCTCGGCATGCACCATCTCCGCGCTGATTGCGGAGAGGAGCTCGAGTTCAGCCAGCACCTGGTCAAGGCCGCCCTCGGCGTCCTCGCGAATGGACCGGATGACCGACGTGACGGAATGGGTGAAAGCGCGCTTTTGCGTCAGGCCGAGTGACAGCTGGTCGGTCAGTCGCGTCAGTGTCTTCAGCGCATCCGCCTGCAAGCGTTCCGCCGTCACGCCGCAATGGCCGGCAAGCCGATGCTTCAGGCCGAGATTGTCGAGCGCCGCCTGGGTTGGCCGAGCGCCAAGATCCGCAATATCTCGGGTGAGTTCCGGATTGTCACCTGCGAAGGCTTCGTGAACGAGTTCGAAGTTGCGTGGAATGCCGGCAATCTGGTGCTTCAGCATGAAGACCGTGATCTTCTGGAGATCCTCTGCAAATGCACTCATCAGGGCACTCCCGATCATCAGATAAGGTGGTTCGCGGGCGCGCTAAAGTTTGTTTCCCGCGCTGTTTGCTGAACACCTAGCACGGCAGCCGA
>JAIXSF010000085.1 GCA_027484835.1 Rhizobiaceae bacterium
ATCTTCGCCAGCGCCTCCGGCTTTGCCCCGCGCACCGGGCTGAAATACTTGACCTTCAAATCCTTGAAGCCGCAAAACGCCAAAATTTGCCGCCGCAGCACCTTCACCCAGCCATTGCCGTAGAACCATTTGAGGAAGAAGGTCGGCGTATCCGAGGTGATCACCACCCGCGCCTTGCGGCCCGCCAGCAGCGGCTTCGGCAGCGCCTTGCTGTCGATATACTGGAAGGCAAAACCCGGCATCAGCAGCCGGTCGAACAGGCCTTTGAGCCTTCCCGGCGCCGAACCCCACCAGAGCGGATGTACGAGGACGAGCCGGTCGCACCAAGTGAGGCTGTCGGCGAGTGCCGCCAGGTCCGGCTCCCAGTCCATCCGGGCGCGATAGCCTGCCTTCAGATTGGCGTCGAAATCGAGATCCTCGAGATGCACCAGCCGCACGGTTTGGCCGCGATCCCGGGCGACCGCCGCGATCCTCTCGGCCATTGCCCCGCACAGCGTGTCGCGAGCCGGATTGCCGTTGAGAACCAGAAGACGGGATGGCTGTGCGTCTCGCGACAGAAAAGACATGAGGATCCCTCTTGTTTTTGACCGTGGTCAATTTATGCTCATTAAAATGACCGTGGTCAAGATTATTTCGGCGTAGGCTCATGCAAAAGGATTCGCGCATGAAGCTTCGCCAGACCCGCAGCCGCCAGACGAGAGACCAGATCCTGGCCGCCGCACGCGAGCTCTTTGCCCGTCAGGGCTTTGACGAGACCAGCATCGACCAGATCGCGAATGGCGCGAAGGTGGCGAAATCGAGCGTCTTTGCCCATTTCGGCGACAAGGCCAATCTGCTTGCAGCCCTCGGATTGTCCGACATCGAAAAGCTCGCCGAGGCCGGCCGCAACCTCGCCGGCGACGATCAGCATCAGCCGATCGACGCCCGGATCCTCGCTTTGCTTCGCCCGTGGCTCGACTATTTCTGCCGCGAACCCGCCTTTGCCGGCCTCTATCTCAGCCAGTCGGCAATTGCGCGCGGGCCCCACACCGATGCCTTCATGCGGCTCTGCTTCGAGCTGGAAGACCAGGTGGCGGAGATCTTCCGGCAACGCCTGGAAAGCGCCGCCCCCGATCGCGCGCGCCTTCTCGCCCGGGGTGTCCAGGCGCTGTTTCACGAGGTCATCGTCTATGAAATCTCGGGCTGGCTGAGAGAGGGCGAAACCGCGCTGTCCTCATCGCCGGAAAACCAGCTGGCTGAGATGCTGGCGATCTGGGTTGCCGGCGCCCGCCAGCATCTGGCCTCAGAGGCCTGACACGAACCGCCGCGCCGCCTCAGCCAGAACCTCAGGCTCGAAGCCGGAAAAGCCGATGACCAGCCCCCGCCTGTCCGTCGGCCCGGCATAAAGCGGCGACAGCGCCTTGACCCCGAAACCGACGGAACGCGCCTGATGCACGAGCGCCGTATCGTCTTCCGCGCCGTCGAGCTCGGCCACCAGATGCAGCCCCTGCTCCGGCACGCTGACTGTCAGCCGGTCCGAGCGCAGCGCCGCAACCAGCGCATCCCGCGCCGCCTTCACCCGCTTGCGCGCCCGCTTGATATGCGCCGAAAAATGCCCGTCGCGGAGGAATTCGGTCAGCGCATCCTCGGCAAGCGTCGAGGGAAAGCGATCCGTTAGCCGGCGAATGGTCAGCACCCGCTCACGCAAGGCCCGGGGCACGACGAGATAGCCGAAGCGAAAGCCCGGCAGCAGCGTCTTGGAAAAGGTCCCGAGATAGATCACCCGTCCCTCGCCATCGATGCCCTGCAGCGCGCTCAAGGGCGGCCCGGCAAAGCGGAACTCGCTGTCGTAATCATCCTCAATGATATAGGCGCCCGTAGCCCGCGCCCAGTCGATCAGGGCCAGCCGCCTGGCCATCGAAAGCGTCACACCCAGCGGATACTGATGCGACGGTGTCACATAGACGGCCTTCGCCTCCGGTCGCGCCGCAATCCCTGCGGCCACATGGATCCCCTCGCCATCGACGGGCACCGGCGTCACGGCAAGCCCCGCGCCCTCGAACAGCTCGCGGGCGGCGGCATAACACGGGTCCTCGATCCAGACGGGATCGCCGGGTTTCAGAAGCGCCCTGACCGCCAGATCCAGCCCCTGCTGCGTGCCCGCCGTCATGATCACCTGGTCCGGCTCGCAAGTGACCCCGCGCGCCGCCTTGAGGTAGGCCGCCACTTCGACCCTGAGCGCCAGGCTGCCGGCAGGGTCGTTGTAATGGAAATGCCGCGCCGATGGCTGCGTCAGATGCCGGTTCATCAGCATGCGGAAGATCCTGAGCGTCGTCTCGTCCGCCGTCGAGCAGCCGAGAGCCCCGGGCAGCGGCGGCTTTGCCGCCTCGGCCTCGATCACCTGCGGCTCGGGCGCCACCGGCAACAGCGGCACGGCCTCGGCCACATAGGTCCCCGCCCCCACCCGCGCCTCGGCAAAGCCGTCCGCCACCAGCATCTCGTAAGCCGCAACCGCCGCCCCGCGCGAAATGCCGAAGCGACCGGCAATGTCCCGCGTCGTCGGCAGCTTGTCGCCGGG
>JAIXSF010000012.1 GCA_027484835.1 Rhizobiaceae bacterium
AGATCGACGTCTTCCTCGGCAACTGGATGCCGGCGCAGCAGGCCTTCATCGATGACCTGAACAGTGCCAAGGCAATCGAGGTGATGGCCAAGAACCTCGAAGGCGCAAAGTTCACCCTGGCCGTGCCGACGGCAACGGCCGAGAAGGGCATCAAGGATTTCGCAGATCTCGGCAAGAACCCGGATGAGTTCGAGAGCAAGATCTACGGCATCGAGCCGGGTGCGCCGGCGAACGCCAATATCCAGAAGATGATCGATTCCGGCGAGTTTGGCTTGAAAGGCTGGGAGCTCGTCGAATCCGGCGAACAGGCGATGCTGGCGCAGGTCGAACGGGCGACGAAAGAAGGCAAGGGCGTGGTCTTCCTCGCCTGGGCGCCGCATCCGATGAACGAGCGCTTCCCGATCACTTAGCTCTCCGGCGGCGACGCTTACTTCGGCCCGCACTTCGGCGGCGCCGAAGTCTACACGCTGGCGCGCACCGGCTGGAGCGAAAGCTGCCCGAATGCTGCGACGCTGTTCAAGCAGATGACCTTCGACGTTTCGATGGAGAACGTGCTGATGGGCGAAATCCTCGGCGGCAAGGACTCCAAGGAGGCCGCATCCGCTTGGCTGAAGGCAAATCCTGCCGTGCTTGACACATGGCTGAAGGGCGTCACAACCTTCGACGGCCAGCCGGGTGATGCCGCAGTCAAGTCGGCGCTCGGCCTCTGAGGATCCTGACTGTGACACCACGTCCGAATATCCTGATCC
This sequence comes from Rhizobiaceae bacterium, assembly GCA_027484835.1. Classification (GTDB taxonomy): domain Bacteria; phylum Pseudomonadota; class Alphaproteobacteria; order Rhizobiales; family Rhizobiaceae; genus Allorhizobium. Next base: position 750 of record JAIXSF010000012.1, read on the forward strand.
TGATGGTGGATCAGTTCAACGGGACCTTCTTTCCGGATGGTCCCGCCGACTTCCTGCATGCCCCGCATCTGGCGGACCTGGCGAAGCGCTCCGTGCGCTTCGCCAATACCTATACCGCAAGCCCACTCTGCGCACCGGCCCGTGCCTCGTTCATGTCCGGACAGCTGCCGAGCCGAACCCGCGTCTATGACAATGCCGCAGAATTCGCTTCTGATATCCCGACCTTTGCGCATCACCTGCGGGCCGCCGGCTACCAGACCAGCCTCTCCGGCAAGATGCATTTCGTCGGGCCCGACCAGCTGCATGGTTTCGAGGAGCGGCTGACCACGGACATCTATCCCGCCGATTTCGGATGGACGCCTGACTACCGCAAGCCGGGCGAGCGCATCGACTGGTGGTATCACAATCTCGGCTCTGTCACCGGTGCAGGCGTCGCCGAGATCACCAACCAGATGGAGTACGACGACGAGGTGGCCTACAACGCCACGCGCCGGCTCTACGACCTATCACGCGGCCATGACGAGCGTCCCTGGTGCATGACGGTCAGCTTCACCCATCCACATGACCCTTATGTCGCGCGGCGGAAATACTGGGATCTCTACGAGGGCTGCCAGGCCCTTCAGCCCAGCGTGCCAGCGATCCCCTATGACGAACAGGACCCTCATTCGCGCCGGCTGATGGATGCCTGCGATCATGTCGCCTTCGACATTACCGACGAAAATGTCGCGCGGGCTCGCCAGGGCTACTTCGCCAACATCTCCTATGTCGACGACAAGATCGGCGAGATCCTCGACGTGCTCCACCGCACGAGAATGGCCGACAACACCGTCATCCTCTTCGTCTCCGACCATGGCGACATGCTCGGCGAGCGCGGCCTCTGGTTCAAGATGAACTTCTTCGAGGGCTCGGCCAGGGTTCCGATGATGATGGCGGTTCCGGGTGTCGAAGGGCGGCTTGTGACGACGCCGGTCTCGACACTCGACGTCACGCCCACGCTTGCCGGTCTCGCCGGCATCGACATATCGACCATTCTCGACTGGACCGATGGCGAGGATCTGATGCCGCTTGCCACCGGCACGGGTGGCCGCGGGATCGTACCGATGGAATATGCCGCCGAGGGCACGGTCAGTCCGATGGTCGGGCTGCGTGACGCCCGTTACAAGCTGACACTCTGCGAGGCGGATCCGCCGATCCTCACCGATCTCGAAGCCGACCCTTACGAGCTCACCAATCTCGCAGAGGATCCGGCTGCAGCCGAGATCTTCGAGGCACTCAGCGAGGAAGCCTCAAGACGGTGGGATCTCTCGCGCTTCGATGCGGCCGTCCGCGAAAGCCAGGCGCGTCGCCACATCGTCTACGCAGCCCTGCGCAACGGCGCCTATTTCCCCTGGGATTACCAGCCGCTGCAGAAGGCGTCCGAGCGCTACATGCGTAACCATATGGACCTCAACATTCTGGAAGAAAGCCAGCGCTTTCCTCGTGGCGAGTGACAAACGGAAAAGGGCGGCCGAGATAATCGCGCCGCCCTTTTTCATTCCAGCCCAGCAATCGTCTCAGGCAATCAGCCCCTCAACGAAATCGAACAGGCCATGACGGCGATCGCGGCGCAAGCGCTCGGCCTTGACGATCGACTGAACGGCATCGAAAGCCGAGTTCAGGTCGTCATTGACGATGACATAGTCATATTCGCGCCAATGGGCGATCTCAGCACGGGAATTGTTGAGGCGGGTCTGGATCACCTCTTCGGTGTCTTCCGCGCGACGGTGCAGGCGAGACTGCAACTCTGCCATGGTCGGCGGCAGAATGAAAATCGAGACGACGTCGGCCGACATCTTTTCCTGCAGCTGCTGGGCGCCCTGGCAGTCGATGTCGAAGAGCATGTCGCGGCCCTCGCCCATTGCCGTTTCGACGGCTTCACGGGGCGTGCCGTAGTAATTGCCGTGGACCTCAGCCCATTCGAGCAGCGAGTCGCTGTCGCGCAGGCGCTCGAATTCGCGTTGGGAGACGAAGTGGTAATGCACTCCCTCGATCTCGCTCTGGCGGCGCGGACGCGTGGTGACGCTGACCGAAAGGCTGATGTGCTGGTCACGATCCATCAGCGTCCGGGCGATCGTCGATTTGCCCGCACCGGAGGGAGAGGAAATGACCAGCATCAGGCCGCGCCTTGCGATCTTGACGGATTGGGGGGCGGCAGCGGCCATGGACTACTCCAGATTCTGAACCTGTTCGCGGAACTGGTCGATGACGACCTTCAATTCGATGCCGGCGGCGGTAACCGCGACGGCATTGGATTTGGAACAGATAGTATTTGATTCTCGGTTAAATTCCTGCGCCAGGAAATCGAGTTTGCGACCGACCGGACCACCTGCTGCGAGCAGTTCGCGGGCTGCCGTGACATGCGCCTTCAAGCGGTCGATCTCTTCACGCAGATCCGCCTTCGTGGCGATCATCGCGATCTCCTGGTGGAGCCGGTCGCGGTCGAGCCCGCTGGTCGTATCCATCAGACTGGCAAGCTGGGTCTCCAGCCGTCGAGCAATCTCTTCAGGCGAGCGAGACGGGTCCGCCTCGATTTGCAAAGCGAGCTCCTCGATCCTGGCGATATGCTCTTCAAGGATCCGGCGAAGGGCGGCACCTTCGGTCGTGCGCATCTCGACGAGTGCTGCAATGGCGCGGTCGAGCCCGGACAGGATGTCGGCGTCACGGGCAGCAATGGCGTCCTGATCGTCGGTTGCTTCGCGCATGTCCACGAGGCCACGGATCGAGAGAAGTGTGTCGAGCCTCAGCGGCGCCGGGTCGAGGACATCGGGACCGAGCTGGTCACGCAAGGCAAGGACCGCGTCAAGGGCATCGCGGTTGAGCACGGCCTCCACGCGGTTTTCACTGACCGTCACGCTGAGCCCGATTTGCAGATTGCCGCGCGTCAGCCGTTCGCCCGCCAGACGGCGGATGTCCGTTTCCAGCGCCTCGTGGCCCTGCGGCAGCCGCGTGCGCAGGTCGAGCCCCTTGCCGTTGACCGAGCGCAGTTCCCAGGCCCAACGGTAACGGCCCGACGAGCCTTCGACACGGGCAAAGCCCGTCATGGATTGCAGTGTCATGCCCCCGCCCCTTGCCCCGGTGTCAATTGTTGGCCGCCGGATCGACTTCCGGCTCGACATCGAGGGTTGCCGGCGGCGTTTGGGCGCGTTCGGCCTCGATCTTGCGCCAGCGGCGCACATTCGCATTGTGTTCCTGCAGCGTGGCTGCAAAGGCATGGCCGCCGGAGCCATCCGCCACGAAGTAGAGGTCTTCGGTCTTCCACGGATGCGCGACAGCTTCGAGGGCGGCACGGCCCGGATTGGCGATCGGACCCGGCGGCAGACCCTTG
>JAIXSF010000121.1 GCA_027484835.1 Rhizobiaceae bacterium
CGTCATCAATGGGGATCTGACACGATAATGCTGGGCGTCTGCTACTATCCGGAACACTGGGACGAAAGCCGGTGGCGAACCGACGCGCGCCGGATGCGCGAACTCGGCATTTCCTTCGTTCGCATCGGTGAATTCGCCTGGTCCCGTCTGGAGCCCTCGCGCGGCACCTTCGCGTTCGAGTGGCTCGACCGGGCAATCGACGTGCTGCACGAAGCAGGCCTCAAGGTCGTGCTTGGCACTCCGACCGCGACCCCGCCCAAGTGGCTGGTGGACGAATGTCCCGACATCATCCCCTATGACGAACAGGGCCGCCCGCGCGGCTTCGGCTCGCGTCGCCACTATACCTTTTCATCGGAAACCTGGTGGAAGGAAAGCGCCCGGATCGTCGAGATCGTTGCCGAACGTTATGGCGAGCATCCCGGCATTGTCGGCTGGCAGACGGACAATGAGTATGGCTGTCACGATACGACGGTTTCCTGGGGGCCTGAAGATCTGAAAAGCTTCAAGCGCTGGCTGCGCCTCCGCTACCAGTCGACGGATCAGCTGAACGAGGCCTGGGGGTCGGTCTTCTGGTCGATGGAGCTGACGAGCTTCGACGATGTCGCCCTGCCGAACCTGACGGTCACCGAACCGAACCCGGCGACTCGTCTCGATTTCTGGCGTTTCCATTCCGACCAGGTTGCGGCCTACGACAAGATGCAGTGCGAAATCATCCGCAAGCATTCGCCCGGTCGCTGGATCACCCATAACTTCATGGGCTTCGTGTCCGACTTCGACCACTTCAAGGTCGGCGACAATCTCGATCTTGCCTCCTGGGACAGTTATCCAATCGGCTTCGTCGAGAAGTTCCCCTTCACCGAAGACGAACGCAATCGCTGGGCTGAAACCTCGCATCCCGATATCGCGCCCTATCACCATGATCTCTACCGCGCCGTCGGCAAGGGTCGCTTCTGGGTGATGGAGCAGCAGCCGGGTCCGGTGAACTGGGCGCCGTGGAACCCCGTGCCGAAGCCCGGCATGGTCCGTCTGTGGACCTGGGAAGCGCTCGCCCATGGCGCCGATGTCGTAAGTTACTTCCGCTGGCGCCAAGCACCTTTCGCGCAGGAACAGATGCATGCGGGCCTAAACCTGCCCGGCCTCGACGAATGGTCGCCGGGCGGCAAGGAAGCCATGCAGGTCTCGGACGAGCTGGCCGCTCTCGGCGCGCTTCCCGAAACGAGCCAGGCCCCCGTGGCGCTGATCTTCGATTACCAAAGCTACTGGTCGACGATGATCCAGCCGCAGGGCAAGGATTTCCGTTACGAGGAACTCTGCTTCCGCTGGTACGAGGCCCTGCGCCATCTCGGCCTCAATGTCGATTTCGTCCGTCCGGGCGCGTCGCTCGAAGGTTATCCGCTGGTCGTCGTGCCCTGCATGACGGAGGTGACCGAAGCGGCACGCGCCGAGCTCGAAAAGGCCAAGGGTGTCGTCGTGATTGGCGCACGCACGGGTTCGCGCGACCGCAATTTCCGCATTCCGGAAAACCTGCCGCCGGGTCCGCTGGGCGCACTCACGGGCAATCGCGTCATTCAGGTCTCCTCCATGCGTCCGGGTCTCTCGGATGGCGTCTCCGGTGCAGTTTCGGGTCATGCGATCCGTTGGCGGGAATACTTGGAGACCTCGGCTTCGGTGCTCGCGACCTTCGACAACGGCGATCCGGCTCTCACCGAGAAGGACAATGTGCTTTATCTCGCCTGCTGGGCCGATGCTGGCCTTCTCGCCGAGGTACTGGAACTGGCCACCAAGAAGGCCGGTGTCGCGACACTGCGCGTACCCGACTTCATCCGCATCCGTCGCCGCGGCGACCTCGTCTTCGCCTTCAACTACGGAACCGAAGACTGGGCGCTGCCTGCAAGTGCCGATCCGGTGCTCGGAGAACGCGTGCTGAAACCGCAGGCGGTCGCTGCCTGGCGCTGACGGCAGGATATACCATGATGAAGGGGAGGCTTCGGTCTCCCCTTTTTTGTGCCTTGTCATTCGGGCTGTTCGTGGCTAGGTGCGCGCCATGAACAAAGTGATCCTGATTGTCCTCGACGGCCTGCGTTACGAAGTGGCCCGCACCTGTCTCGGCTACATGGAAGGCCTTGTGGCTGCAGGCCGGGCAGATGTACGCAAGCTCACCTGCGAACTGCCGGCCATGTCGCGGCCACTCTATGAAACCTTGCTGACCGGGCGAAAGCCCGTGGACCACGGCGTGGTCAGCAACGACGTTGTCCGGCGTTCGATCGGCGACAATCTGTTCGCGCGGGTTCGAGCACAGGGTGGCGTGACGGCGGCCGCTGCCTATCATTGGGTCTCCGAACTTTATGTGTCCTGCCCGTTCGACAGGTATGGTGATCGTATTCTTGTTGATGGGACCGGCGACATCACCCACGGTGCCTTCTATTGGGACGACGCCTATCCCGACAGCCATCTCTTCGCCGATGCAGAATGGCTGATCCGGTCCAAGGCCCCGGATTTTCTCCTGCTGCACCCGATGAATGTCGATGATTCCGGGCACAAGCATGGCGGGGACAGCATCGGTTATCGCAATGCCGCCCGCATCCAGGGCGACCTTCTGGCACTTCATGTGCCTGCTTGGGTCGAGGCCGGCTACACGGTGATTGTGACCGCGGATCACGGCATGGGCGACGACGGCAAGCACGCAGGCCCCACCCCGCAGGAGACCGAGGTACCATTTTACGCGATCGGCTTCAGGCTCGACCAGGATGCCCACCTCAAGCAAACGGAAATTGCCGGTCTGGTCTGCCGTTTGATGGACATCGATCCTGGCCAGATGCCCGCCTTCAACGGAACCATCGAGCGCAACTGAGACAATCTGGGCCTGATCCGGTTTGGCTGCCCGCCGTATTGGGTAGCACAGACCTGCAGGAGTTTCAGATGCCCGACTTTTCCGGAATGACGTCCCTCAATCCCGGCTACCGCGCGCTCGTCCTCGGAGCGAGCGGAGGCATCGGTGGTGCCTTTTCAGCGGCGATCAAGGTCGATCCCGCCTGCGGCAGTGTGGTTGAACTATCCCGAAGCCGCGATGGCTTCGACATCACGGACGATGCCTCTGTCGGTGCTGCGGCAGCCCGGTTCTCGGAAGCGGGCCAGAAGTTCGATCTCATCCTTTGTGCAACGGGTGCGCTTGTTATCAACGGCAATGGCCCGGAAAAGACGATCAAGGCGATCCAAGGTGATGTGATGGCGGCGCAGTTTGCGCTGAACGCGATCGGCCCGGCGTTGGCGCTCAAGCACTTCGCGCCGCTTCTCTCCAACGAGGGCAAGAGCGTGTTTGCCACGCTGTCGGCGCGGGTCGGCTCGATTGGCGACAACAAGCTTGGCGGCTGGATCTCCTATCGCTCGGCAAAATCGGCGCTCAACCAGATCACCCGCACCTCGGCCATTGAAATCGCCCGTCTGCGGCCAAAGAGCGTGGTTGTCGCCCTGCATCCCGGCTCCGTCGATACCGGTTTTTCCGGCGGCTTCTCCAAGACCCATGACAAGATCCAGCCGGCTGAGAGTGTCGCCATGATGCTCTCGGTTCTGAATGACCTGGATCCGGCACAGACCGGTGGCTTCTTCGCCTATGACGGTCTGCCGATCGAATGGTGAAGGCATCGCGTATTCATCTCGTTCTCGGCGACCAGCTCAGCCATTCGCTGTCTGGCATTGCTGATGCCGATCCGGCAACTTCGCTCGTGCTGATGGCGGAAGTCATGAGCGAGGCGACCTATGTGAAGCATCATAAGAAGAAGATCGCCTTTCTTTTCTCCGCTATGCGCCACTTTGCCGAAGAGTTGCGGGCGAAGGGGTTCAAGGTCCGCTACGTGACGCTCGATGACCCCGAGAACACCCAGAGCCTCAAAGGTGAGCTTGCCCGCGCGCTTGCCGAGAGCGGCGCTTCCGCCGTCATCGCCACGGAATGCGGGGAATGGCGTCTGGCCGAGGAGATGCGGGGCTGGGAGACGGATCTCGGTGTGCCGGTCGAGATCCGCGAAGACGATCGCTTCCTCTGTTCGATCGAGGACTTCCGCACATGGCGCAAGGGGCGCAAGCAGCTGCGCATGGAATACTTCTATCGCGACATGCGCCGGCGGCACCGCGTGCTGCTGGAGGGCGAGGAGCCCGTCGGCGGCAAGTGGAATTTCGACGCCGAGAACCGCAAGCCGCCCGCCGCGGGCCTGAAAGGGCCCAAGCGGATCAGCCATAGGAAGGACCAGATCACGAAATCGGTGCTGGCACTCGTCGAAGAGCGCTTCGCCGGCCACATGGGTTCTCTCGACAGCTTCCACTTCGCGGTAACTGCCGACCAGGCGGCGATCGAACTTCAGCAGTTCATCGACGAGATCCTGCCTGACTTCGGCGACTACCAGGACGCGATGGTGAAGGGCGAGCCCTATCTCTACCATTCCCTGATCTCCTCCTACATCAACGCCGGACTGCTTCTGCCGATCGATGTCATTCGCCGGGCAGAGGCCGCGTGGTTCGAGGGGCGGGCGCCGCTGAATGCGGTCGAGGGCTTCATCCGACAGATCCTCGGCTGGCGCGAATATGTCCGCGGCATCTACTGGACGGAGATGCCGGATTATGTGGGTCTGAACCATCTGTCGGCCTCGCGGCCGCTGCCGCAGATGTACTGGACGGCGAAGACCGAGATGGCCTGCATGCGGGGTGCGATCGGCGACACGATCGAACATGCCTATTCGCATCATATCCAGCGGCTGATGGTCACCGGCAACTTCGCCATGCTCGCCGGCATCGATCCGGCAGAGGTTTGCGACTGGTATCTCGCCGTCTATTCCGATGCCTATGAATGGGTCGAATTGCCGAATACGCTCGGGATGGCGCTTTATGGCGATGGCGGGATCATGGCCAGCAAACCCTATGCGGCGAGCGGCAAATACATCGACCGGATGAGCAATTTCTGCGGCGGATGCCGCTATGATCCGAAGCTGACGACCGGGCCCAAGGCTTGTCCGTTCAACGCGCTCTATTGGGATTTTCTCGATCGCAACACGGAAAAGCTGGCGCGCAATCCACGCCTTTCCAACATGTATGCGACCTGGCGCCGAATGGACGCGTTCAAGCAGGATGCGATCCGCAAACACGCGGCGCAGGTGCTGGAAACGCTCGACAGCCTGTAAGCTGCCGCACCAATGTCAGATCGCCGGGCTCGGCTCTTCTTTGAGAAGACCACTGGTCCGCAGCAGCGAGCTGAAGCGGCCACCGAGCGCACTCAGCTGATCGTAATTACCCATCTCGATGACCTGACCATGGTCGAGGAAGACGACAAGGTCCGCCTCGCGGATCGTCGAGAGACGGTGCGCAATGATGAAGGTCGTGCGGTTCTTGCGCAGCCGGTCGATCGCCTCCTTCACTCGCGCCTCGGTTTCGACGTCGAGCGCGCTGGTCGCTTCGTCGAGGACCAGGATCGGAGCGTTCTTCAGGATAGCCCGGGCAATCGCGATACGCTGGCGCTCGCCGCCCGACAGGCGGTTGCCGCGTTCACCGACATGGGTGTCGTAGCCGATCATGCGGCTTTCGATGAAGTCGGTCGCCGCGGCTGCTTCGGCGGCCTGGATGATCTCCTCCTCGGTGGCATCTTCGCGGCCCAGGCGGATATTGTCCTTGATCGAGCGATTGAGAAGTCCAGCGTCCTGGAAGACGGTCGCGATCGCATGACGCAGTGATTTGCGGGTCACCTTGGCGATGTCCTGGCCGTCGATCAGGATCTGACCCGACTGCGGATCATAGACCCGCTGCAGGAGATTGATCAGCGTCGTCTTGCCGGCGCCTGTTGGGCCGACGATCGCGACCGTCTGGCCGGCGCGAACGTGGAACGACACGTCGCGGACACCCTGCGTGGTCGATGCAAAATCGAAGGACACGTCGCGGAACTCGACGTCACCGCGGACTTGCTTGAGCTCGGCGGCACCAACGCGCTCCTCCCGCTCCTGGACGGCATCTTCGAGCTTGTAGAAGTCCTCGAGCTTCGAGCGGGCCTCGAAGATCTGGTTGACGAAGGTAATCATCTGGTCGAGGCGACCGATCAGAAGGGTGGCAAAGCCGGTAAAGGCGATGATGTCGCCGACCTTCAGCTCGCCCCGCTGCACGAGCAGCGTACCAATCACGAGGATGACGAGCATGGACAGGGTGGAGGCGATGCGGTTGAGCGCCCCGGCGAGCGCCCACCAGTCGAGCACCGGATACTGCGCCGAGAGCAGCTTCGTCGTGTATTCCTTCAAGGCCCGCGTTTCGGCTTCGATCCGGTTGTAGCTGTGCAGCACCGAAACATTGCTGATCGAATCGCTGACATGGGAAAAGACCGTGTGATAGTGGCCTTCGACCGAGGCCTGGCCTTCCTTGGTGCGGTTCATCACCGTCTTGCCGATGATCACGTAGAGGACGGCGAGGACGATCAGGACGGATGTGAGACGCACGTCCATGGAAAAGGCGGTCGGGATCAGCAGAGACAATGCGACGGCGGTTGCTAGATGCGTGCGCATGAATTCGAGCCAGAGGCCGAACAGCGTCTCACCGGCACGCAGCAGCGTATGCAGCGCGTTCGAAGTGCCGCGCTGGTGATGCCAGCTGAGTGGCATGGAAATGATCTTGCTGAAGGAATCCGTCAGCAGATCGGCGCGGCGTCCGTGCGCAAGGCGGTCAGCCTGCCGTGCCACCAGAACATAGGCGACCGTGTTGAAGACACCGAAGCAGCCCCAGGCGATCAGGATGCCGGTTGCATCCTGCTTTTCCGAGATCGCATCCACGATACGGCCGAAGAGAATCGGCTCCAGAATCGTGATGACCGCGAGAACGATGTTCGCGGCGACCACAAGAGAGACCCGCAACCTGTAACGCGCGAGGTATTTCAGGGCCTTGAAATAAACCTGGAGCAGGGACAAGTTGGATCACCTTCGTGTTTTCAAGTCGGGGCTTGCGCTCTACATAGTTGTGCCGACGGCATTCGTCAGCGCGGAAAACTGCCTAATGCCACATTTAACCCTCTGCAAGATGTCGTCACGCGTAGGGTGGCCGACATCGACCGGAGGCTAAAACCAAGTCAACGCTTTAAGCTTCCTATAACGCAATTTGACGATAAACGTTCACATTGCTTCGGGGGCTTGAAAAAGCCGCTGCTCATGGCTTTTTAATGGTATTTTAATTGCGCTTTTTTGGAGAGATTTTGTGAACATCAACCAGTTGCTGCATTTCCTGGTCGTCGTCGACGAATGCCGAACGGCGGCGGAAGTGATCTCCGAGCTGGAAAAACTTGTCAGAGGTTATGGTTTCCAATCCTACGGCATCGTGCAGCAGCCCAAGCCGGACGAGAATCCGATGGACCTCGTTCTGACCGGCCAATGGCCCGAAGGATGGCCGCAGCTTTACATCGCCAAGAAATATGTCCTGATCGACCCCACCGTTCGCTATCTCGGCCAGGCACAGTCCGGCTTCCGGTGGCGCGACGCGCTTCATGCCTTCCGCAACGATCCGCATCGCAAGCGCATGGAACGCATGCTCACCGACAGCATGCGCTTCGGCTTGCTCGATGGTTACATCTTCCCGGTTCATGGTCGAACAGGCCTTCTCGGCAACATGACGGTCGGAGGGCGGCCCGTCGATCTCTCACCGACTGAAATCACGCTCTTTGATGCCGTTGCGAAGAAAGCCTACTGGCGCCTCAACGAGTTCAAGCATGCAAGCGCAGCCGAGCCGGTCAAGCCGATCGATACCCGCATGACGCGCCGTGAGATGGAAGTCTTGAACTATCTTGCCGATGGACTGACCTCGAACGAGATCAGCAAGATCCTGAAGATCTCCAATCACACGGTCGACTGGTATATGAATGGTATTCAAGACAAACTGAATGCGCGAAATCGGCAGCATGTCGTGGCGCTGTCGTTCCGACTGGGCCTCGTAACCTGAGCAAGAGCGGAATCTTCTGCAGGCCCGCCAAGGCAAATTGAACTTCCTAAAACAACGCGCTATGACTTTTCTTCGCAGGTGCACAATGCCCTGGCATATCGTTTTGGGGAGATCGAATTGCCAATATCCAAGATCCTTGTCGCCAA
>JAIXSF010000509.1 GCA_027484835.1 Rhizobiaceae bacterium
GCTCGGGCGCCATCGGCATCGAATTCGCCTCATTCTACCGCTCGATGGGTGTGGATGTGACCGTCGTCGAACTGATGGCCAACATCATGCCGGTCGAGGACGTGGAAATCTCCACCTTCGCCCGCAAGCAGCTGGAAAAGCGCGGCCTCAAGATCATCACCGAGGCCAAGGTCTCGAAGGTCGAGAAGGGCGCAAACTCCATCACGGCCCATGTCGAAACCAAGGACGGCAAGGTCCAGACGATCACCGCTGATCGCCTGATCTCCGCCGTCGGTGTCCAGGGCAATATCGAGAACCTGGGCCTCGAAACCCTCGGCGTCAAGACCGATCGCGGCTGCATCGTCATCGACGGCTATGGCAAGACCAATGTGCCGGGCCTCTATGCAATCGGTGACGTCGCCGGTCCGCCGATGCTCGCCCACAAGGCAGAGCACGAAGGCGTCATCTGCATCGAAAAGATCGCAGGCCTGCCGAACGTGCACCCGATGGACAAGGCAAAGATCCCGGGCTGCACCTACTGCAACCCGCAGGTCGCCTCTGTCGGTCTGACCGAAGCCAAGGCCAAGGAACAGGGTCGCGACATCCGCGTCGGTCGATACTCCTTTGCCGCCAATGGCAAGGCGATTGCCCTCGGCGAAGACCAGGGCATGATCAAGACGATCTTCGACAAGAAGACCGGTGAGTTGATCGGTGCCCATATGGTCGGTGCTGAAGTCACTGAACTCATCCAGGGCTTCGTCGTGGCGATGAACCTCGAGACCACGGAAGAAGAGCTGATGCACACGATCTTCCCGCATCCGACCCTCTCGGAAATGATGAAGGAAAGCGTGCTCGACGCCTATGGCCGGGTACTCAACGCCTAAAGTCAGGTTGTGAAACGGAACCTCGCCGCCTATATGGGCGGCAGGTTCGAATTGAACGGTCAGAAAGGGCTCGGCATGGCTGGTTTCGAAGTCGGCATCATCGCGACGATTTTCTTCGGTGGTCTTGCGGGCTGGCTGGCCGGCAAGCTCATGGACATGCGCTTCGGTGTCATCATGAACATCGTGATCGGCATCGTCGGTGCAGCAATCGCGGCGGCGATCTTCCGGCGTCTCGGCATCTTTGTCGAGGGCGACTGGCTTGGCTATCTGCTCACCAGCTTCGTTGGTGCCAGCATCCTTCTCTTCATTGCCCGGCTTGTCCGGCGGTAATCTCGATCAGCCGCACCAGCGGCGGGACAGGGTTTTGACCATGGTCACCATTCTCGACAGGACGAATCTTCCGACTTCTGCCCCCGTGGCGTCCAGCGAGGAAAAGCGCGTCCGCCATCCGGAAAAGGCCCACAAGCCCGACACCGAGGTTCTGCGTAAGCCGGAATGGATCCGCGTCAAGGCGCCGACCTCCAAGGGCTATCATGAGACCCGCGAGCTGGTCCGCTCCCACAAGCTGGTGACGGTCTGCGAGGAAGCCGGCTGCCCGAATATCGGCGAATGCTGGGACAAGAAGCACGCGACCTTCATGATCATGGGTGAGATCTGCACCCGCGCCTGCGCCTTCTGCAATGTCGCGACCGGCAAGCCGAACCCGCTCGATCTCGAAGAGCCCGCAAACGTGGCCAAGGCCGTCCGCCAGATGGGACTGCAGCACGTTGTCATCACCTCCGTCGACCGTGATGACTTGGCTGATGGCGGCGCCGAACATTTCGAGAAGGTCATCTGGGCCATCCGCGAGGCCTCGCCCGGAACAACGATCGAAATTCTCACCCCGGACTTCCTCAAGAAGCCCGGCGCGCTTGAGCGAGTCGTCGCGGCCAAGCCCGACGTCTTCAACCACAACATGGAAACCGTACCCGGCAACTATCTGACCGTCCGGCCGGGTGCCCGCTATTTCCACTCCGTCCGCCTGCTGCAGCGGGTGAAGGAACTCGACCCGACCATGTTCACCAAGTCGGGCATCATGGTCGGCCTGGGTGAAGAGCGCAACGAAGTCCTGCAGCTGATGGACGACCTGCGCTCGGCCGACGTCGACTTCCTGACGATTGGCCAGTATCTCCAGCCGACCCGCAAGCACCACAAGGTCGAGCGTTTCGTCACGCCGGAGGAGTTCAAGTCCTACGAGGACATCGCTTACACCAAGGGCTTCCTGATGGTGTCCTCGAGCCCGCTGACCCGCTCGTCGCACCATGCCGGCGATGACTTTGCTCGGTTGAAAGCCGCGCGCGAGAAGCTGGTGGCCAAGGCCTGACGACCAGCTTTTCGTCCTGTCAGAAACGAAACTGACGCGCGAGAGCCAGTGCGTGTCGGAGGGGTGCGGGCATGGTGTGCTACATCCATTCGATCGAAGATGCGGCGCCGCTTCTGCGCCATGCCAGGCGGATCTGCGTGATCGGTTCATTGGGGAGCGGCAAAAGCACATTGTCTCAAACGCTGGCGGCCAGACTCAACCTCACTTATGTCTCGCTCGACCGCGACGTCCGCTGGCTGCCCGGTTGGCAGGAGAGAGCCCGGGATGAGCAGAGAGAGTTGTTGCGCCAGTTTGCCGCCGGAGAGGCCTGGGTCATAGACGGCAGTGGCTCGTCCTCGTTTGATCTCAGGCTGCCGCGCACTGACCTTGTCATCTGGCTTCGGCTTCCCCGCTGGAGATGCCTTTTCGGTGTGACGAAACGAGTGGCACGCTACAAGGGCACCGTCAGGCCGGACATGGCCGAAGGTTGCCCCGAGCCTTTACCCGACCGGGAATTTCTCTCCTACATCTGGAACTTCGAGCGCCGCTACGCGCCATGGATCATCCAGGAAATCGACAGGCACGGCCCGCAGGTGCCAGTCGTGACCTTGAAATCCCACGGCGAAATGGCGCACCTGCTTGATCTCGCGGGACTTCCTCATTAAGTCCGTCACATGCCTCAGTTCGAAACTCGCCGCCTCGTCAAGCACTCTCCAGACCGCATGTACGCTCTCGTCGCCGACATTGAGCGCTATCCGGAATTCCTGCCTCTTTGCGAAGCGCTGACGATACGCTCCCGCCGCGAGCGCGACGGCAAGGAATTGCTGCTTGCCGACATGACCGTGGGCTACAAGGCGATCCGCGAAACCTTTACGACGCAGGTCCTCCTGACGCCGGCAGAACACGCGATCGATGTCAAATACATCGAGGGTCCGTTCAAGTATCTGGACAACCGCTGGCGCTTCGAAGAGGCAGGCGAGGGCGCGTGTTCGGTGCATTTCTACATCGACTACGAGTTCAAGAACCGCATCCTCGGCGCCTTGATGGGATCGATGTTCGACCGTGCGTTCCGCATGTTTTCGGAAGCCTTCGAAACACGTGCGGATAAGATCTATGCCGGCAGCTAGACGGCTGCCAGAAGCATCTCAAGCGCAGTCCTGACCGTCGCAAGCCGCACCTGATCCCGTCCAATCTCCCCGTAGCGCATTTCGCGATGGTCGATATGGCCCGACCGGGTCTTGAGCGCGAGATGAACCAGTCCGACCGGCTTTTCGCCCGACCCGCCACCCGGACCGGCAATGCCGGTGACCGCGACCGCCACCTGGGCATTGGAGCGCAGGAGCGCCCCATGCGCCATTTGCAAGGCCGTTTCCCTCGAGACTGCGCCGAACGTCTGCAGCGTGTTTTCGGAAACGCCAATCAGATCGACCTTCGCCTGGTTCGTATAGGTGACGAACCCGCGATCAACGACCGCCGAAGACCCCGAAATCTCTGTCAGTGATCCCGCAATCAGTCCACCCGTGCAAGATTCCGCTGTCGCGATCATCCAGCCTCTATCGCGATAGGCGCCGATGACAGCTGTAGCCTCACGTTCGATATCCGCGGGAAAGAGCCCCATCACCTGTCGCCCCGGTACACGACGGTTGCCGTGGCGATCGCGGCAATGCCTTCGCGCCGTCCGACGAAGCCGATCGTCTCGTTGGTCGTTGCCTTGACCGAGCAGCGATCGAGCGCGATGCCGAGAACTTCGGCCAGCTTTTCACGCATGGCCTGGCGATACGGCCCGACCTTAGGCGCTTCGGCAATAAGCGAAATATCTGCATTCATGATGGTGCCGCCAGCATCTCTCACGATCTTTGCCGCATGCTCCAGGAAGATGCGCGACGGCGCGCCCTTCCACTGCATGTCCGAGGGTGGGAAATGATCGCCGATATCACCGGCCCCGCAGGTGGCAAGCAGCGCGTCGGTGAGGGCGTGCAGCGCGACGTCGGCGTCGGAATGTCCCTTCAGCCTCTGGTCATGCGGAATGAAGATGCCGCAGAGAGTGACGCCGTCACCGGCTTCGAGCTGGTGGACGTCGTATCCGTTTCCGGTCCGCACATCGGGCAGGGCAGTGCCCGTCAGTTTCTCGTCGGCCATGGCGATATCCCTCTGCACGGTCAGTTTGACATTGTCGATCGAGCCCTCGACCAGGTGGACAGGAATGCCCGCCCATTCGGCAATCGAGGCGTCGTCGGTAAAATCGGCCGCCCGATCGGCAGCGGCGCGCTCGTGTGCGGCAAGGATGGTTTCATAATGAAAGCTCTGCGGCGTCTGCGCGGCGTAGAGATCTTTGCGCGAAACCGTCGCTGCAACAATGCCCGAGGAGTCCGCGCGCTTGATCGTGTCCGAAACGGGTATCGCCGGCAGCACGGCGGGTCTCCCAGCCTCGAGCGCTGCCGATATCCGTTCGAGGAGTGCAAGATCCACGAAGGGCCGCACGCCATCCTGGATCATGACATGCTCCACGCCGCGGTCCTTGAGGCTGTGGAGGCCGTTCAGAACGGAGGCCTGACGCGTTGATCCCCCTGTTGTTACGATCAGGCGATCGCTGCCAGGAAGATCGGCGACGGCGGTTTGCAGCAGATCGCGATCGTCGGGATGGATGACAACAGTGATGGGGCCGCTTCGAGGCCAGTCGAGGAAGAGCTTCAACGTGTGCCAGATCACGGGTTTGCCGCCGATGCGGCGGTATTGCTTGGGGCCCTCGATGGAGGCGCCGGCGCGCTCTCCCCGGCCTGCGGCAACCACGACGATCCCGATTGTTCCGCTCAGCTCTTGCTCCATCGTCCCGCCTGGTCCATGACACATTCTCTTCGCAACCGTGCTCTATCGGCTCGCCATCGTCTTTTCCAGCATCTGCACGATTTTTTGTCGATGCGTGAGCTTTGCCACTTGGCAAGCCAACGATCCCTGTCTAAAAATAGTGCAAATGCGTTCTTTGCCTGAAAGATAATCAGTTGGTTTCTGTCGCGTTGGACAAGCCCTTCAGCATCGGCAAGGTTCCGGTCCGGAACCGGGTTGTGCTTGCGCCGATGTCCGGCGTTACGGACCTGCCGTTCCGTCAGCTGGCCTTCCGCTTTGGGGTAGGCCTGGTCGTGACGGAGATGGTCGCCAGCCGCGAACTGGTTTTCAACGCCGCCGAAAGCTGGTCGCGCCTCAAGGGGGCAGGACTGACGCCCCATATGGTCCAGCTTGCCGGCCGTGAGGCAAAGTGGCTCGCGGAAGCGGCAATCATCGCTGAGGCGAACGGCGCCGATATCATCGACATCAACATGGGTTGCCCGGCAAAGAAGGTCATCGGCGGCTATGCCGGCTCCGCTCTGATGCGCGAGCCCGATCATGCACTTTCGCTGATCGAGGCGACGGTCAACGCAGTCAAGATCCCGGTCACCGTGAAGATGCGCCTCGGCTGGGACGAAACATCGATGAATGCGCCAGACATCGCCGCCCGCGCCGAAGCGGCCGGCGTGCAGCTCGTCACCGTGCATGGTCGCACCCGCATGCAGTTTTACGAAGGCAGAGCCGATTGGGACGCGATCGCCGCCGTTCGCGATGCGATCCGGATCCCGTTGATCGCCAATGGCGACGTCGAAACGGTCGAGGATGCGCACGAGATCCTGCGCCGCTCGGGCGCCGATGCCGTCATGCTCGGACGCGGCTGTCAGGGTAGGCCCTGGCACGCCGGGGTACTGGCCGGACATGACGGTCCGCAAGCCTCCGAGATCCCTGGTCTCGTTGTCGAGCACTACCGGATGATGCTCGAGCACTACGGCACAGAGGTCGGCGTCCGCCACGCCCGAAAGCATCTCGGCTGGTATCTCGATCGCCATGCGCCGGATCTTCCGGGAGACGCCAAGGCCGCCATCATGACATCGAAGGACGCAGGCTTCGTCGCCGAGGCCCTGGAGCGTGCGCTCTCGGGCAAGAGCGGGGCCGGCGCCAGACAGGAGGCCGCATGACGGCGAACGACAACGCGGGCAGCGGCAACGGTCTTGCAATGGCCGTGCTGAACGCCATTCAGAACCCGGTGGTGATGGTGGATGCCAACGGCCACATCGCCTTTGCCAATTGGGAGGCGGAGGCCTTCTTCGGCGCGAGCGCGTCTCATCTTTCACGCTACCGCATCTCCACCTTCATCCCCTTCGGCAGCCCGCTCCTGTCCCTGATCGAACAGGTTCGCGAACGCCGCGCCCCGGTCAATGAATACCGCGTCGATTTGAGCTCGCCGCGCCTCGGCCAGGAAAAGTTGGTTGACCTCTATGTCGCGCCGGTTTTGAGCCAGCCCGGCAATGTCGTGGTGGTCTTCCAGGAACGCTCCATGGCCGACAAGATCGACCGTCAGCTGACCCATCGAGCCGCGGCTCGCTCCGTCACCGGCCTTGCCTCCATGCTCGCCCACGAGATCAAGAACCCGCTTTCCGGTATCCGCGGAGCGGCCCAATTGCTCGAGACAGCGGTAACCGACGAAGATAGGGCGCTGACCCGGCTGATCTGCGACGAGACCGACCGGATCGTGTCGCTGGTCGACCGCATGGAGGTCTTCTCCGACGAGCGGCCGGTCGACCGCCAGTCGATCAACATTCACTCGGTCCTTGATCAGGTGAAGGCCGTGGCCAAGGCGGGGTTTGCCCGCAATATCCGCATCACCGAGAACTACGACCCGTCATTGCCGCCGGTCTTTGCCAACAGGGACCAGCTGGTGCAGGTCTTCCTCAATCTGGTGAAGAACGCCTCCGAAGCTATCGGGGAACGGTCCGACCGTGAGATCCAGCTGACGGCCGCCTACCGTCCCGGCATTCGCCTCTCGGTCGCCGGTTCGCGCGAGAAGATCTCCCTGCCGCTCGAATTCTGCGTGCACGACAATGGCCCGGGCGTGCCGTCCGATCTGCTGCCGCATCTCTTCGATCCCTTCATCACCACGAAGACGAACGGCTCCGGACTGGGTCTGGCACTCGTCGCCAAGATTATCGGCGGGCACGGTGGCATCGTCGAATGCGACAGCCAGGCCAGCCGCACCACCTTCCGGGTCCTCATGCCCATGTCGAAAGAGACAGCGCTCGAAGACGCCCCTGTTACCAAATCCACGGGAACGAACTGATGACGGCCACGATCCTTGTTGCAGACGACGATGCTGCGATCCGCACGGTGCTGAACCAGGCACTCAGCCGCGCGGGTTACGACGTCAGGATCACCTCGAATGCGGCCACGCTCTGGCGCTGGATCTCGGCGGGCGAGGGCGATCTCGTCGTCACCGACGTCGTGATGCCCGACGAAAACGCTTTCGACCTCCTGCCGCGCATCAAGAAGGCGCGTCCTGATTTGCCGGTCTTGGTCATGAGCGCGCAGAACACCTTCATGACTGCGATCAAGGCGTCCGAGAAGGGCGCCTATGACTACCTGCCGAAGCCCTTCGATCTCACTGAACTGATCGCCATCATCGGCCGCGCTCTGTCGGAGCCGAAGAAGCGTCCGGCCCGTCTCGACGACGACATGCAGGACGGCATGCCGCTAGTTGGCCGCTCGGCCGCCATGCAGGAAATCTACCGCGTGCTCGCCCGCCTGATGCAGACCGATCTGACGCTGATGATTACGGGTGAGTCCGGCACCGGCAAGGAGCTGGTCGCCAAGGCGTTGCACGACTATGGAAAACGCCGCAACGGTCCCTTTGTCGCGATCAACATGGCCGCCATTCCCCGTGACCTGATCGAATCCGAGCTCTTCGGCCATGAGAAAGGCGCCTTCACCGGTGCTCAGACCCGCTCCACCGGCCGGTTTGAACAGGCCGAGGGCGGTACGCTCTTCCTCGACGAAATCGGCGACATGCCGATGGATGCGCAGACCCGTCTCCTGCGCGTGTTGCAGCAGGGTGAATACACCACCGTCGGCGGCCGCACGCCGATCCGCACCGATGTCCGCATCGTGGCAGCCACCAACAAGGACCTCAAGCAGTCGATCAACCAGGGCCTGTTCCGCGAGGATCTCTATTACCGCCTGAACGTCGTGCCGCTGCGCCTGCCGCCGCTGCGCGACCGCGCCGAGGACATTCCGGACCTCGTCCGCCACTTCATCCAGCAGGGTGAAAAGGAAGGCCTCGATTCGAAGCGCTTCGATCATGAAGCGCTGGAAGTGATGAAATCCTACGCCTGGCCGGGCAATGTCCGTGAACTGGAGAACGTCGTTCGCAGGCTGATGGCGCTTTATCCACAGGATGTGATCGCTCGCGAAGTTGTCGAGCAGGAGCTCCGCGCCGATGTCTCCGATAGCCCGATTGCCAAGGTCGGCATGCCCTCGGGCACCATGACGATTTCACAGGCCGTCGAGGAAAACATGCGCACCTATTTCGCCTCCTTCGGCGATGCGCTCCCGCCATCCGGCCTTTACGACCGCGTTCTGACTGAAATGGAGTATCCGCTCATTCTGGCAGCGCTGACCGCCACCCGCGGAAATCAGATCAAGGCAGCAGATCTTCTCGGCCTCAATCGCAATACGCTCCGCAAGAAGATCCGCGAGCTTGGCGTCTCGGTCTATCGAAGCTCCCGTTCCGCTTGACATCATTGGAACGGCCGTTGCAATTTCGCCACATTGCGTTGCTCAAAAGTCACGTCACCGCGTGACGGAACGCTATTCGCGTCAGTTTCTGCTGCGCGGAGGCATTGCAGGAACAATTCGACGGCAGCCCACAGGCCGCCGCGTCAATGAGATCCGATCGACGCGGATCCGGGGGAAGTAATGGCACGCGTGAGGAACGCCTCCGCAGCAGACGCCGACACGGCGCTTGCGCATGACCGCCGCGCATCCTTTGCGCTGCCTGGCTTGCTACTTGCCGGTGGTGCGCTGCTCTGCGCCTCGCTGACCCTGCCCATTCTGCTCGGGCTGACGCCGATCGAGCCGACCTCGCAGGTCCTGATCGCATCGGCCGTCGTCAATTCGCTGTTCATCGTCGGCCTGATGTTCCTGATCGGCCGCGAAGTCATGCGCCTCTTCAAAGCGCGAAACCGCGGTCGTGCGGCGGCTCGCCTGCATGTGCGCATCGTCGCGCTGTTCTCGGTCATCGCCATTACGCCGGCGATCCTCGTGGCCATCTTCGCCTCGATTACCCTCAACGTCGGGCTCGATCGCTGGTTCTCGATCCGCACCCAGTCGATCGTTTCCTCGTCGATGAACGTCGCCCAGGCCTATATGATGGAAAGCGCCAGCTATCTGCAGGGCCAGACCATCTCCATGGCCAACGATCTGGAGCGCAACCGCGCGCTGTTTTATCTCGATCGTTCGGGCTTCGTGGAGCTGATGACCCGTCAGGCCCGCGGCCGCGGCATGCTCGGCGCCTTCCTGGTCCGGGAGGATGGTTCTGCCATCACCCAGGCCGACATCAACACCGAAAAGCCCCTGCCGGCGATCCCGCGCGACGCGCTTGCGAGTGCAGCAGCCGGCCAGCCGACCCTGATTCCGCCGGGCGTGACGAACCTCGTCGGTGCCATCATCAAGCTCGACTCGATCTCCGGCACCTACCTTTACACAATCCGTGCCGTGGATCCGAAGGTCATGCAGGCCATGCGCTTGATGGAAGAGAACACGGCTGAATACCAGTCGATGGAGGACGGGCGCACGACGCTGCAGATCGCTTTCGCCATTCTCTATCTCGGCTTCGCACTAATTGTCCTCTTGGCGGCCATCTGGACTGCGATCGCGGTTGCCGACCGTATCGTCCGGCCAATCCGGCTTTTGATCGGTGCTGCCGACAGCATCGCCTCCGGAAATCTCAACGTGCTTGTGCCCGTGCGTGCCGCCGATGGCGACGTCGGCAGCCTGTCCCGCACCTTCAATAAGATGGTTTCGCAGATCCGCTCCCAGCGTGACGAGATCCTCGAGGCAAAGGACGAGGTCGATGACCGCAGACGCTTCATCGAAGCGGTGCTGTCGGGCGTCACCGCCGCCGTCATCGGTGTCGAGGACGATGGGATCATCACCATCGTCAATCCCTCGGCGGAGTATTTCCTCGCCCTTCCGGGCGATCAGCTGATCGGCCACAAACTGGCGCTGGTCGCCCCCGAAGTGGATCGTGTCCTGGCCGAAGCGGCCGTGCGCCACCGCGGCGAATACCGCGAGCAGATCAACATGATCCGCGGCGGCAAGGAGCGCACGCTGAACGTCCAGGTGACGCGGGAAGAGACCCGGGGATCCGTGGATTCCTACGTCATCACCCTGGATGACATCACTGATCTCGTCGTTGCTCAGCGGTCGACCGCTTGGGCGGACGTTGCGCGCCGCATCGCTCACGAAATCAAGAACCCGCTCACCCCGATCCAGCTGTCGGCCGAGCGTCTGAAGCGCCGTTACGGCAAGCAGATCGCCGAGGACGACAAGGCGGTATTCAACCAATGCACCGATACCATCGTTCGCCAGGTCGAAGACATCGGCCGCATGGTGGACGAATTCTCCGCCTTCGCCCGCATGCCCAAGCCGACCAAGCAGCGCTCCGACCTGCGTGAAATCCTGACGGATGCGGTTTTCCTGCGCGAGATCGGCAGTGCCGAGGTTGAATTCAAGCGCGAGTTCGGCAGCGAACCGCTCGAAGGCAACTTCGATGCGCGCATGCTCGCCCAGGCGGTCGGCAATATCGTCAAGAACGCCGTGGAATCGATCGAAGCCGTGCCGAAGGAAGAACTCGGCGGTCATGGCAAGATCCTGATCCGCTCGTCCTTCGACCACGAGCAGGACCGCTTCATCGTCGATGTGATCGACAATGGCCGCGGCCTGCCCACCGAGAACCGGCATCGGATTCTCGAACCCTACATGACGATGCGTGACAAGGGCACGGGCCTCGGCCTCGCCATCGTCAAGAAGATAATTGAAGAGCATGGCGGGCAGCTTGAGCTGCACGACGCCCCGGCCGAGTTTGACCGGGGCAGGGGCGCGATGATCCGCATCATCCTGCCGCGCGCCGACGCGCCCGCCATCGAGACTGAAAGCGACAAGGAAAAGGTCCATGGCCTCTGACATTCTGGTAGTCGACGACGAGGAGGACATCCGCGAGATCGTCTCTGGCATCTTGAGCGACGAAGGGCACGAAACCCGAACCGCCCATGATGCCGACAGTGCGCTCGCTGCCATCTCGGATCGCGTACCCCGGCTGGTCTTCCTCGACATCTGGATGCAGGGCAGCCGTCTTGACGGTCTTTCTCTCCTGGACGAGATCAAGACGCGTCATCCGGACCTGCCGGTGGTGATGATTTCCGGTCACGGCAACATCGAGACCGCCGTTTCTGCGATCAAGCGCGGTGCGTTCGACTTCATCGAAAAACCGTTCAAGGCCGATCGCCTCATCCTGATTGCCGAACGCGCTCTGGAAAACTCCAAGCTGAAGCGCGAGGTCTCCGAGCTGAAGCGCCGCACCGGTGACGCGTTTGAGCTGATCGGCACATCGGTCGCCGTATCTCAGCTGCGACAGACCATCGAGAAGGTGGCCCCCACCAACAGCCGCATCATGATCTTCGGCCCGTCCGGTTCCGGCAAGGAGCTCGTCGCGCGCATGATCCACAAGCGCTCCGCGCGCTCGACCGGTCCCTTTGTGTCGCTGAACGCCGCGGCCATCACCCCCGACCGCATGGAAATGGCGCTCTTCGGTACGGAAGGCACACCGGGCCAGCCCCGCCGTATCGGTGCCCTGGAAGAGGCCCATCGCGGCATTCTCTATCTCGATGAAATCGGCGAAATGCCGCGCGAGACCCAGAACAAGATCCTGCGCGTGCTCGTCGAACAGCAGTTCGAGCGCATCGGCGGCTCCAAGCGCGTCAAGGTCGATGTCCGTATCATCTCGTCCAGTGCCTACAATCTGGAGAGCCTGATTGCGGAAGGCCGCTTCCGGGAAGATCTGTTCCACCGGCTCGCCGTGGTTCCAGTCAAGGTTCCGGCACTTGCCGAGCGACGTGAGGACATTCCCTTTCTCGTCGATATGTTCATGCGCCAGATTTCCGAGCAGGCCGGCATCCGCCAGCGCAAGATCGGTGAAGATGCCATGGCGGTTCTGCAGGCCAATGACTGGCCGGGTAACATCCGCGAGCTGCGCAACAATATCGAACGGCTGATGATTCTCGCCCAGGGCGACAGCCCGGAAGCGCCGATCACGGCGGAAATGTTGCCGCAGGATCTCTCGGACATGCTGCCGAAGGTATCGGCTCGCAATGATACTCACATCATGACGCTGCCGCTGCGCGAGGCGCGCGAGATGTTCGAGCGCGACTATCTGATCGCCCAGATCAACCGCTTTGGTGGCAACATTTCGCGAACCGCCGAATTCGTCGGCATGGAACGCTCCGCCCTCCATCGCAAACTGAAGTCGCTTGGCGTATAAGCAGGCAAAGCGAGTCCGGTAGAACCGATCCTGGGGCGGGAAGCATCGAATGAAAGTCATCATCTGCGGCGCAGGCCAGGTCGGCTACGGTATTGCCGAGCGCCTCTCCCAGGAAGGCAACGACGTCTCGGTCATCGATACCTCGGCGTCCCTCGTGTCGCATATCACAGAGACCCTGGATGTCAGCGGTTACGTCGGTCACGGTGCCCATCCGGACGTGCTGGCACGCGCTGGCGCAGACCAGGCGGAAATGCTGATTGCCGTCACGCTCTATGACGAAATCAACATGACCGCCTGTCAGGTGGCCCATTCGTTGTTCAACGTTCCGACGAAGATCGCGCGTATCCGCTCGCAGAATTATCTGCTGCCGGAATATTCCGATCTGTTCAGCCGCGACAATCTGCCGATCGACGTCACCATCTCGCCCGAGATCGAAGTCGGCAAGATGGTGCTGCGTCGCATTTCCTTCCCAGGCGCCACCGATATCGTCCGTTTCGCGGACGATCATATAGCGATGCTCGCCATCGAGTGCATGGAAGATTGCCCGGTCGTCGATACGCCGCTCAATCAGTTGAGCGAACTCTTCCCCGACCTGATGGCAACCGTCTGTGCAATCTGGCGCAATGGAAAACTCCTCATCGCCCGCTCCCAGGATCATCTCCTGGTTGGCGACCTTGCTTACGTGATCTGCCAGAGGGACCATGCCCGCCGTACGCTCGGCCTGTTCGGGCATGAAGAGCAGGAGGCGGGCCGCATCGTCATCGCCGGCGGTGGCAATATCGGCTATTATGTCGCCCGTGCGCTCGAGCAGATGCAGCCGAAGACCCGCCTGAAGATCATCGAGAACGACCGCGACCGGGCGCTTGCCGTCTCCGACCAGCTGCAGGCCGGCATCGTGCTGCATGGATCGGCGCTCGACCAGAACATACTGCAACAGGCCGATATCCACGATGCCGACCTGATGGTGACGCTCACCAACAACGACCAGACCAACATCCTGAGTGCGGCGATGGCCAAGCGGCTTGGCTGCAAGTCTGGCATGGCGCTCATCAACAGCCCGTCCTTCCACGATCTCGCCAGCTCGATCGGGATCGATGCCCATATCAATCCGCGGGCCGTCACCATCTCGCGTGTGCTCCAGCATGTCCGCAAGGGACGTATCCGGGCCGTCTATGCCGTCCAGAAGGGCAAGGCCGAAGTGATCGAGGCAGAGGCGCTCGAAACCTCGCCGCTCGTCGGCAAGCCCTTCCGGGACCTGGAATTGCCGCCGGGGCTGCGTATCGGTGCCATCTTGCGCGACAAGACCGTGATCCGCCCGAACGGCGACACGAAAATCAAGGCGAAGGACCGTGTCGTGCTTTTCGCCGCCGCCGAGGCTGTGCGCCATGTCGAACAGCTCTTCCGCGTCTCTATCCAGTATTTCTGAAGGTTTGCTGCTCCATGCCCCGCATCGCCTATGTCAACGGTCGTTATCTTCCGCATTCCGAGGCCGCGGTGCACATCGAGGATCGCGGCTACCAGTTTGCCGATGGTGTCTATGAGGTGTGTGAGATCCGTCACGGCGTGATCGTCGATCTCACCCGCCATCTTGACCGTCTCGACCGCTCCCTGTCCGAACTTGCGATGCAGCGGCCGATGAGCCGCGCGGCACTGAGCCAGGTCATCCGAGAAGTAGCCCGGCGCAACCGCGTGAAGAACGGCCTCTTTTACCTGCAGGTCACCCGGGGCGTTGCCCGCCGGGACCATGTCTATCCCTCTGCCGACACCCCGCCGAGCCTGGTGATCACTGCGAAGATCACCGACCCCGCGGTCATTGCGAAAAAGAATGAGCTTGGCCTGAAGGCAATCACCCTTCCGGACAATCGCTGGGATCGGGTCGACATCAAGACTGTTGGCCTGTTGCCCAATGCCATGGCCCGCCAGGCGGCCAAGGAGAAGGGCGCCCAGGAAGCCATTTATATCGACAATCGGGGCATGGTCACCGAAGGTGCGGCAACCAATGTCTGGATCGTCGACAAGAACGGGATGCTCGTCACGCGCCCGGCAGAGCATGGCATCCTGCGCGGCATCACCCGCACCGGCCTCATGGATGTGACCGCCAAGCTTGGGATCGAGGTAAAAGAGCGCGAGTTTTCCCGCGACGAGATGCTCTCTGCCCGTGAGGTCTTCATCACTGCCGCGACAAGCATCTGTTTCCCGATCGTCGAGATCGATGGGCAGTCGATCGGAAACGGCCATCCGGGTGCCATGGCCGAGCGCATTCGTACTGCCTTTTTCGACGTTGCGGAAAAGACGGTGATTTGATACCACGTTTTTTCGGCGGAGGGGCGAGGGGCCAGTTCCCCAAGCGGACCAGCTGTCAAACAATAATCACACCGGTCAACAAAGCACCGGCAAGAAAGAAAGAAGCGGCGCCATGGCGGAACGTTCTCAGAATCTGCAGGATCTATTTCTCAATACCGTTCGCAAGCAGAAGATTTCGCTGACCATCTTCCTGATCAACGGCGTGAAGCTGACCGGTGTTGTGACATCCTTCGACAATTTCTGTGTTCTCCTGCGTCGCGACGGCCATTCCCAGCTGGTCTACAAGCACGCCATCTCGACCATCATGCCGGGTCAGCCGATGTCGATGTTCGAGAGCGAAGACACCGCTTCCGGACAGGACTGAGATCATCACCAGCCGCGATACAACCAACGAATCGATAATCCCGGAGGACGAAAAGCGCCGGGATGACATGCGGGCGCTTGTGCTCGTTCCCGTGTTGAAGCAGGGCAAGCCTCAGCTGCTCCCCGAAGGCGCTCCGCCGGCTCCGAGCCGCTCGAATGAAGCGCGCCTCGAAGAGGCGATCGGTCTTGCCCGCGCCATCGATCTCACAATCGTTCAGGGCCTTATCGTCCCGGTCAATCAGCCGCGTCCGGCGACCCTCATGGGGTCCGGCAAGATCGCCGAAGTGAAGGCGCTGCTCGACGAGTTCGACGCTGGCCTCGTCATCGTCGACCATCCGCTGACCCCGGTGCAGCAGCGCAATCTCGAGAAGGAATGGGGCGCAAAGGTCATCGACCGAACCGGCCTCATCCTCGAAATCTTCGGTCGCCGCGCCTCCACCAAGGAAGGCACCCTGCAGGTCGATCTTGCTCACCTGAACTATCAGAAGGGTCGCCTCGTGCGCTCCTGGACCCACCTTGAGCGCCAGCGCGGTGGTGCAGGCTTCATGGGTGGTCCCGGTGAAACCCAGATCGAAGCCGACCGGCGCATGCTGCAGGACAAGATCATCAGGCTTGAGCGCGAGCTCGAACAGGTGGTCCGCACCCGCCAGCTGCACCGCGCCAAGCGCCGCAAGGTGCCGCACCCGATCGTCGCTCTGGTTGGCTATACCAATGCCGGCAAGTCGACGCTGTTCAACCGCATCACCGGTGCGGGTGTGCTGGCTGAAGACATGCTGTTTGCGACGCTCGATCCGACGCTGCGCCGCATGAAGCTGCCACATGGCCGAACCGTGATCATGTCGGACACTGTCGGCTTCATCTCCGACCTGCCGACCCACCTCGTCGCCGCCTTCCGCGCGACGCTCGAGGAGGTGCTGGAAGCCGATCTCATCCTGCATGTCCGTGACATGTCCGACCCCGACAATGGCGCCCAGTCGGCAGATGTTCTGCGCATTCTCGACGATCTCGGGATCGACGAGAAAGAACGTTCCGAGCGCATCATCGAGATATGGAACAAGATCGACCGGCTTGATCCGGAAAACCATGACGGCCTTCAGCAGAAGGCGGCAGGGCGTGAAAACGTGTTGCCGGTATCGGCCGTGACGGGCGAGGGCGTCGACACCCTGCTCGAGGTCATCTCGCAGCGCTTGTCGGGCGTCCTCACAGAGGCGACGATCACCATTCCCGCCGACAAGCATGCCGTGATTTCCTGGCTCTACGAGAACGCCGTCGTCGATGTTCGCGAGGACCACGAGGATGGATCCGTCAGCCTCGACGTTCGTCTGACAGACCGCCAGGCCAACGAACTGGAGCGCAAGCTTGGCAGTCTGCGGCCCGCGCCCAAGGAAGACTGGGAGCGGTAAACGCTGCGGCGGGCGAGGGCGCGATGAGCGATCTTGGTAGCAAACCGGATGCCGCTGGGGCGAACCGCCCCGAGTTCGATATCTGGCGAAGCCGCAGGTTTGACAGGGTGGTACTCACTGTGACCCTTATGGTCATCGGGTGGTACGTAGGGCGCGGCGTGTCCTCTTCTTTTTCCGACTCTTTGATAGTCGATACGGTGCTGTGTGGACTCTTTACAGGGGCGGGCGCAGCCGTTGCGGCGTATCTCGCAAACCGCCTGGCACTCTTCGACCCCGACAACGCCCTAATCCTCAGAGTTGCTGCCGACGGTATTACGCTCGGTTACCCGGCTCATCTCAGCCTCTCGTGGGGCGATATCGACCAAGTCAGGTTGATCCGGCCCTCCGGCGGACAGCTTCCCTTGTCTCATCTGCAGGTGATCCGAAGAGCGCCTACCAATCGGAATGAGCCCAGCCCAGAGATCATGCACCAGCTCGGCCTGTTGTGGGATCGGCGCGCCGCGGAACTGCTCGACGCTCTCTACGCGTTCACAGCCCATAGCCGACAGACTGAACACGGCGAGAACAACGAGTACAGCGCTGAAAACTGGACCGGCCGCAGGGACCACAGCTCATCCCCTTGACGTTCATCAAACGCCGTTGATCCAGGTCAACGGACCGCCTCGCCACTTGTGTCAACTTTTGTTTACACACATGGGAGGTGGTCATGCGCGTCGTCTTCATCCATCCGAATTATCATTCCGGCGGCGCCGAGATTGCCGGCAACTGGCCACCCGCCTGGGTCGCCTATCTCGGTGGCGCGCTGAAGTCCGCAGGCTTCACCGACATCCATTTCCTCGATGCCATGACCAACGACATGACCGAGGACCGGCTACGCGAGGAATTGCGACGCC
>JAIXSF010000496.1 GCA_027484835.1 Rhizobiaceae bacterium
CGAGGTTCTTGAGGTCCTGCGCATGAAAGCCACCTGCGCGCGATCCCGGACGCGCGACCAGGAGCCAGCCGCCGCGGCCAGCACGTTGGAGCGCGGTATGGGATTGCAAAGGCCTGCACGGCGCCTCCTCCCTCTAACTCCCTGATATACCTAACTTTTATCATCGAGCCGTCCCCAGGCAGAATGCTGATCGATAAAATTAGACTCAATACCAAGCCTAATTTTATTCAAAACATACTCAAGTATAATATAAATTCGCGTCAATATAGATTCGATTACCCGTCTAATTAGTCTCTTATATTACTGTCGTTCTTCGCGGCCCATCAAATTTTCTCTGTCATTGCTATCTCCATTACCGGGAGACAACCAATGACAACAAAGAAAAATCTGGGTATTGGAACTCTGGCCACCGCGCTTGCTGGCGCTCTGGCCTTTCAAGTCTCGGCCATGCCGGCCAACATGCAGGTCGTGGGCAAGGCGAATCCGCCGATCGGCCATTACGAATTCTGCCAGACCTATTCGGGCGAATGCAGCAGCAGCCAGACCGATAGCGGCCCGATGACACTGACCGAGGATCTCTGGAAGGCGATCCTTGAGGTGAACTACACCGTCAACAGCTCGATCACGCCGCTCACCGACATGGAGATCTACGGCGTTGAAGAACGCTGGACCTACCCGCGCAGCGTCGGCGACTGTGAAGATTTCGCCCTTTTGAAGCGCAAGATGCTCGTGGATCGCGGGGTCGATCCTGCAGACCTGCTGATGACCGTGGTTCTCCAGCCCAATGGCGAAGGACATGCCGTGCTCACGGTACGCACCGACCACGGAGACTTCATTCTCGACAACATGCGCAACAAGGTGCTGCTGTGGTCCGAGACGGAATACACCTATCTGAAGCGTCAGTCTTCGAGCAATCCTGGCCGCTGGGTGAAGCTCCAGGACGGTCGCGCAGGCATCGTCGGCAGCGTGTCACAGTAAGGCACGCGACCGCCGTCTTCTGGCCCGGTCTGTCCCCGCCTACCCGTCCCCCGACCGGAGCCAATGAGCCGGTCCCGTCCAACCGGGACCGGCTCTCTTTTTGCGCGGCCCATGCAAGCGCTGCCTAATCTTAACTGCAAATTAACCACGTTCGCCGAACTCTTGGCGCGCGGCCAGTTGCGGAAATCCCGGTCGCCATGGGGATTAGGCCGAGATGCGGGACGACACGAGCACAGCGACGGCAGAAGCTGCAGACAGCCCCCTCATCTCGACGCGCTTTCTGGTGATCGTGACCTGTACCATTCTGGTTCTCGCTGCTGCCTCTTTCGCCATCAGCTGGTTCGGCCGCTCCTATGGAGAGCGCCTGTCCCTTGCCGGTCACAGCGAAAGCACCGAGATCCTCGACATCACCGTCGGACGGGACCGGCTCGCCCTGCCTGCCAACACCCTGCGCTTCGAGGAGCAGCGCCACAGCGGCAGCGCCGAACGCGTTGACCTTTATCTTCTATGGCCGGAGATGGAAGGCTATTCGAGCGAACAGCGCCGCCGCTTTGACGACGTCAACATGCTGAAGTCCCTCGTCTTTCTTCAGGTCTCCCAGAGCACCATGTCGCGGGACATGTCGGGCCGGGTCGAACCGATCTACCGACATCTGCTCGAAGCGCAGAGCACTCCGGGTCCTGCGGGCCTGACGGGCCACAGCTTCAAGAACGGTACCGGCTACGAAGGAGAGACCCTGCTCACGGGCACCCTGCCCGACGGAACGAGCTACGCCATTCGGTGCCTTATGCCGAAAACTCCGGACGAAGCCAGCGGCAGCGACTGCCAGCGCGACATCCATGTGGGGCTAGATCTCACCGTCCTCTACCGTTTCCCGAGCACTTTGCTTGACGACTGGCAGGCGATCGATTCGGCTGTGCGCGACTATATCGCCAGCCGCGCAAGCGCGGCGCCGACACCTTCGGCGCTTAAAAATGCGCTCAATCCATCAACCGACCGTTCATCATAAACCTCTTGGTAAGGCTAATTCCGTAGGGTCCACGGAGATGGTCGCGATTGGGGGAGAGCGTCCGGTCGTCAATGGTGAGATTTAAAGAGTATCGTGGTGCATAAAGTTCTGGGAAGCTTCAACTTCGCCGCCTCATTCCGTCGGTTCGTCCTCACGGCGTTTGCGGTCATCTTGACGAGTGTCGTCGCCATGGGCGCGACGCAGGCCAATCCCAAATATGCCGGGATCGTCATTGACGCCAAGACCGGCAAGGTCCTCTACAGCGAGAATGCCGACAGCCTGCGCTATCCGGCTTCACTAACCAAGATGATGACGCTCTACATGGTCTTCGAAGCTCTGGAAGCCGGCAAGATCTCGCTCAAGAGCAAGGTGCCCTTCTCCGCCAATGCAGCGAAAGAGCCGCCGTCGAAACTCGGCGTCGGTACCGGCCGCAGCATCACGGTCGAACAGGCGATCCTTTCTCTCGTCACCCGTTCCGCAAACGATGTCGCGACCGCACTTGCGGAATATCTCGGCGGTTCCGAGCAGCGTTTTGCTCAGATGATGACTGCCAAGGCCCGCGGACTGGGTATGACCAAGACGACCTATCGCAATGCCCACGGCCTGCCGAACACCGCGCAGATGACCACGGCACGCGACCAGGCGCGGCTTGGAATTGCGCTGCGTCAGCACTTCCCGCAGTACTATGGCTACTTCTCGACGCGCAGCTTCCGCTTCGGCAAGCAGACGATCGGCAATCACAACCGCCTTCTCGGCCAGGTCCGCGGCGTTGACGGGATCAAGACCGGCTATACACGTGCGGCCGGCTACAACCTTGCGACATCGGCGGAAGCCGGCGGCCGTTCGATCGTCGCCGTCGTTCTCGGCGCAACCTCCGGCGCCCGCCGCAATGCGCAGATGACGAACCTCGTCCAGCGCTACCTTCCGGAAGCCTCGAGCACCCGCGGCGGCAGCAACCTCATCGTGAAGAACGATACCCCGGTTGCGCCGGAGCCAAGCACGGCATCCGTCAGCGCCGATCTTCCCAGCCTGCCGCATACAGGCCCGATGCCTGACCCGCGCTACAACGGTGTCGCACAGGCCTATGCCGCCCAGCCTTCCGGCAATGGAGCCAGCGCTGCACTTGAGACCCTGCGGCCGGTCGCCCCTTCGGCTTCCTCGCAGGTTCCGGTCCCACAGCCGGCGCCCGCCTATATGCCGGACAGTGGCGCGGCACTTGCACCTGCTGCCACCACGAAATCGGTCGCTGCAGCATCTGCCACACCGCCGGATGTCGACCAGCTCACAACAGCATCCACCTCGCCGTCTGCCGGCTGGGTTGTTCAGATCGGCACGTCTCCGGACAAGGAGCTTGCCATGGACCTTCTGCGCAATGCGCAGGACAAGGGCGGAAAGGTATTGCGTTCCGCCACCCCCTTCACCGTGGCCTTCGGTGAGGGCGCAAGTCAGGTCTATCGCGCCCGCTTCGGTGGCTTCGATGACCAGAAGGACGCGGTCAATGCGTGCAAGGCCCTGAAGAAGAAGGGAATCGGTTGCTGGGCCGCTGCCCAGTAAGCCGGTCACCCCGACATACCTCGATTTGTACAGTTTACGAGGATAGCGGAATGGCATCGAAAGATTACAAATACGGGCCAGTCGACGGGCAGGACAATGGCGGACCGGCATCCGGTCTCAGCGTTCTGCATCCCCTGCATGAGGCAGCCTATCGTCTGGCCGATCTTGGGCTTCGCGAGAAGCGGTCCAAGACCAAGGACCTGATCGGTCTCTTGCTCAGCCACGGCGCTCGCGCCTGGCGCTACTCCCAGCCCGAGGCCAACATTCATCTGCATGTGTCCGCACAGGCGGGCCGTTTCCCTGTGATCCTCAGGGTCAGGTAAGAAGGCACCGATTCGTATGCCGATCTATCGCCTGGGAGACCGGGTTCCGAAACTTCCGGTGCCTGACGACTTCTGGGTCGCGCCCGATGCACATGTGATCGGTGGCGTCGAGATCGGCGTCGACGTCGGGATCTGGTTCGGAGCCGTGCTTCGGGGAGACAATGATCCGATCATCGTCGGCGCCCGGACAAACATCCAGGACGGCGCCATGGTGCACACCGATGTCGGGATGGGTGTTCAGATCGGAGAAGGCTGCACGATCGGCCATCACGCGATCATCCACGGCTGCCACATCGGTTCCAACTCGCTGATCGGGATGGGGGCGACTATTCTCAACGGCGCACGGATCGGCAACAATTGTCTGGTCGGCGCCAATGCCCTGGTGACCGAGGGCAAGGTCTTTCCGGACAATTCGCTGATCGTCGGCTCGCCTGCCCGGGTCGTCCGCACGCTCGACGACGTGGCGATCGCGGGCATCCGGCTTTCAGCCGAAAACTATGTGCTGAACTGGAAGCGCTTCGCGCGGGATCTTCAACCGCTTTAGCCGACATTCGGCCTTAAGCTGCCGTCTCCGTGCAGGTCGCGCACAGGCCTCGGATTTCAATCGTCGTCTTTTCAGACTTGAAGCTGCGGCCCCGGGTGATCGTCGCCAGGCGATGGTCGATGTCATGGTCATGGAACTCCGTCACATGACTGCATTTGTTGCAGATCATGAAGGCAACCGTGCCGTGGCCAGAGCAGCCGTCATGGGGGTGGGCGCAGGCGACAAAGGCATTCAGGCTTTCCAGTCGGTGCACCATGCCAAACTCGACCAGCTTGTCGAGCGCGCGGTAGACCTGCAGCGGCGCCCGGAACCCGTCATCGCGCAGCTTGTCGAGAAGCGTATAGGCTGAGAGCGGTCCCTCGGAATGCACGAGAGCCTCGAATACAAGCGACTGATTGCGGGTCAGATCTGTCTTGGTCATGGTCATGCCCTCGAACTGGTGTCACCAGCCTTGAAGCCGGGGCGCGGCAACAGGCTGATGAGAAAGAGAAGAAGCGCCGCTACCACGATCGATGGTCCGGATGGCGTGTCGTAGGTCAAAGAGCCGAACAGCCCCAGCACGACGGCGATGGCGCCGATGAGCGATGCAAGAACCGCCATGAGCTCCGGCGTGGTCGCAAAGCGACGGGCAGCTGCGGCCGGAATGATCAGAAGCGAAGTGATCAGCATGATGCCGACGATCTTCATGGCGATCGCAATCACCAGTGCCATCAGAAGCATGAAGATCAGCCGCGCGCGCTCCGGCTGCATGCCCTCGGCTTCGGCCAGTTCCTCGTTGACCGTGCCTGCCAGCAGCGGACGCCAGAGCCAGGCGATAATGCCCACGACAAATACGCCACCGATCCAGACGATGGCGACGTCGGTTGGCGTCACCGCCAGGATATCCCCGAAGAGGAAGGCGATGAGATCGAAGCGGACCCAGGTCATGAAGGCGACCATGACAAGACCGATTGCGAGGGTCGCATGGCTGAGAATGCCGAGCAGCGCATCTGCCGACAGACCCTGTCGCTTCTGCAGGACGATCAGGATCAGCGAGACGACGACGGCGACGACGAAGACGCTGAGCATCAGGTTGAGCGAAAAGAACAAGGACAGGGCGACGCCGAGCAAGGCCGAATGGGCCATGGTGTCGCCAAAATAGGCCATGCGCCTCCAGATGACGAAGCAGCCGAGCGGACCGGTGGTGAGTGCCAGACCGATGCCGGCCAGCATGGCGCGAACGAAGAAGTCATCCAGCATGGTTCGGCTCCGCACCCTTTGCAGTCAGCTTTGCAGGGTCCGTATGATGATGAGCGGGCGTGTGATCATGACTGTGGTCGTGGTCGTGACCATCGCCATGGACGTGACCGTGGTCATGATGATGCCCGTCCCCGGGATGACAATGGTCCGTGACGCTGCCGTCGGCATGCTGGACACGGCCGTCCGGCAGATGCGTATGGTCGTGGTCATGGCTGTAGACGGCAAGCGTCCTGGCAGCCTTCGCACCGAAGAGCCGCATGTATTCCGGGCTCTGGCTGACGGCTGCGGGTGTGCCGCGGCAGCAGACGTGACCGTTGAGACAGATGACGGTATCGGTCTCGGCCATCACGACATGGAGGTCGTGGGAGATCAGCAAGATGCCACAACCGGTCGAATTGCGGATCGACGTGATCAGATCGTAAAGGGCAATTTCGCCGGAAAAGTCGACGCCCTGAACGGGCTCGTCAAGCACGAGGATGTCCGGCTTGCGGGCCATGGCGCGGGCAAGCAGAGCGCGCTGGAATTCGCCACCTGAGAGATGCTGCACTTCCGCGGCTGCGAGATGCTGTATGCCGACGGCATCGAGCGCCGCGTCCACTTCCTTTGCCGACAGGGGTGATGTGAGCGTCATCAAGCGGCGTACGGTGAGCGGCATTGTCCAGTCGATCGTCAGGCGCTGCGGAACGTAGCCGACGCGGAGACCCGCCTTGCGCTCCACCCTGCCCTCGTCGGCCTTGATCACGCCGATCGCCATCTTGGCGCTGGTGGACTTGCCGGAGCCGTTGGGACCGATCAGAGTGACGATCTCACGCGGACGAACGGAGAAATCGACGCCGCGGACCAGCCAACGACCGTTTCGGTAGACACCAGCACCGGCCAGCGACACCAGCGGCGCGGCTTCCCGTGATTTCATCGCATTCATGGAGTTCTCGAGATTTTGATGTTGCCACCTCCTATGCCACACGTTATAGCATAACGCAACTCAGGTAATAGTATTACATACCCATCCTCAGGAGCTCCGCATGAACCGCTATCGCCTCGGACTTGCTGCCTCGACGGCGTTTCTTTTCCTTTCGCCGGCACTCGCATCCGCAGCCCCTGATGTGGTGGTCTCGATCAAGCCGGTGCATTCACTCGTCGCCTCGATCATGAAGGGCGTCGGCGAGCCGGCGCTGATCGTCGAAGGCGCTGCGTCCCCACATACCTACTCGCTGAAACCTTCCAACGCGCGGGCGCTTGAAAACGCCGATCTCGTCTATTGGGTCGGCCCAGGCCTTGAAGCTTTCCTCGAGAAGCCGCTGGAAGCGCTGCCGAAGGATGCCAAGGTGATCGAGCTGGAAGATTCGCCCGGCCTGACGAAGCTGCCCTTCCGTGAAGGCGGCGCCTTCGAGACCCATGATCATGCCGACCACGCTGAGGAAGGTGGTGAGCATGCCCACGGCGAGGCAGAAGAGCATGGCCATCATGAAGGCAACGGTCACGACCACGGGGCAAAAGAAGCCGCCGCATCTAACGGGCATGACGATCACGCTCACGATGCGCACGCGCATGACGACCATGAGCACGGCGGCACGGACATGCATCTCTGGCTCGATCCGAACAACGCCAAGGCCATGGCGGCCGAGATCGCGAAGAGCTTGAGCGAGGTCGACCCAGCCAACAAGGCGGCTTATGAAGCCAATCTGACTGCCCTCAATGGTGAAATCGATATGATGGACGCAGAGATCACCGCCCAGTTGAAGCCCGTTCTCGAAAAGCCTTTCGTGGTCTTCCACGATGCCTATCAGTATTTCGAAAAGCGCTATGGCGTGCGGGTCGCCGGCTCGGTGACGGTGAGCCCGGAAACCATGCCCGGCGCCGATCGACTGTCGACCATTCATGCAAAGATCGAAGAGCTGGGTGCGGCCTGCGTCTTTGCCGAGCCGCAGTTCGAGCCGAAACTCATCAACGTTGTAACCGAAGGCACCCAGGCGAAATCTGGCGTGCTTGACCCGGAAGGCGGCGCACTGGAAGCGGGCCCGGGCCTGTATGGCCAGTTGATGCGCAACCTCGCAACATCGATGAGTACCTGCCTGTCACAGTGAGCTCCTCCCTCCCCCGGGGCAAGAAGGCGGCACCATGGTTCCGCCTTTTTCGGATCGTCAATTGTTATGTTATTACACTAAGCGGACCCGTGATGAAAAAGCTCCCAGTCACCGTTCTCTCTGGTTTCCTCGGCGCCGGCAAAACGACGCTTTTGAACCACGTGCTTGCCAATCGCGAGGGTTTGCGTGTCGCTGTCATCGTCAACGACATGAGCGAGGTGAACATCGACGCGGCCCTTGTGCGCAGTGGTGATTCTGCCCTCTCCCGCACCCAGGAACAACTGGTGGAGATGAGCAATGGCTGCATCTGTTGCACGCTGCGCGATGACCTTCTGAACGAGGTGCGCGGGCTCGCCGAGCAAGGACGCTTCGACTATCTGCTGATCGAGGCGACCGGTATTGCCGAACCCTTGCCGATTGCCACCACCTTCGATTTTCGTGATGAGGAGGGCCGCAGTCTTTCCGACATCGCGCAACTCGATACGATGGTGACCGTTGTCGACGCCGCCAATCTGATCGGAGACTATTCGTCCAGCGACTTTCTGGCCGACCGTGGCGAGACGGCCGGCGAAGGGGATAACCGGACGCTGGTCGATCTGCTTATCGAGCAGATCGAATTCGCCGATGTGATCATTCTCAACAAGGTCGGGACGGCAACGCCGGATCAGCTCGATGCGGCGCGCAAGATCATCGCCGGCCTCAATGCCGATGCCCGCGTCATTGAAACGGATTTCGCCAAGGTCGCGGCACAGGACATTCTGGGGACAGGTCTCTTCGACTTCACCAAGGCAGAGACCCATCCGCTGTGGTTCAAGGAGATGCATGGCTTCCGCGACCATGTTCCGGAGACCGAGGAATACGGGATCCGCTCCTTCGTCTATCGTGCTCGGGCGCCCTTCGATCCCAGCCGCTTCAGGGCCTTCCTCGATCGTTCTTGGCCGGGGGTGATCCGTGCCAAGGGGTTCTTCTGGCTGGCGACCCGTCCGCACCATGTGGGAGAACTCAGCCAGGCCGGACCATTGGTCCGGACCACCAAGGTGGGGCTCTGGTGGGCCTCCGTGCCGAAGTCACGCTGGCCCGACGATCCAAGCTTCCTGAACGGTATGGCACCCTATCTCGACAAGGAATGGGGAGACCGACGGCAGGAGATCGTCTTCATCGGCGCCGACCCGATGAACCAGCAGAGGATCGAGGCGGAACTCGATGCCTGCATCGTGCCCGCCAACTCGTTCACACCGTCGGCCTGGGAGAGCCTGCCGGATCCCTTTACCCGTTGGGCTTGAAGGGTCACAGACGACCTTTTTGTCCGAGAAGTGCCAGCACGACGCCGGCGCCGGTTTCGCCGGCAGGTCGCTCCGTCTGGAGCTTTGCCCAAACGTCCTCATACCCTTGAAGCATCGCAGCACGCTGCGGTGTTTCCTGCGACAGACGCTCCGCCCAGCGGACGAGGCTCTGCGGCCGCAACACATCATTGAAATACTCGGGAACGATGGCGTAGTCCGCGATGAGGTTCGGGAGCGCACCCGTCCAGATCTTGATGCGGTTGCTCAGCAGACGGATGATCCAGTCGCCCTTGTAGGTGGACACGACAGGCACATGCGCCAGCGCCAGTTCCAGAATGACAGTGCCTGACGCAGCGATCGCAGCATCTGCGACCTCAAAAGCGCGCCACTTCTCCTCGTCCCCCAGAACGATCTCCGGCCGCAGCGACCAGCCTTGCGTTATCTCGCGCACGCGCGCTTCCTGGCGCGGCACGGTGGGCAAAATGAAGCGGGTTTCACCATTTCGGGCGACGAATTCCTTCATCGCCTCGCCAAAGATCGGCAAAAGCTGTCCGATCTCACTGCCGCGAGATCCGGGCAGCAGCAGAACGGTACGCGGCTCTCCAGCCGGCCGCGTTCCTCTTGCCTTGCGTGCCTCGCGCACCCGGCGGATGTCGGGGTGGCTTGCCAGCCGATGGCCGACGAAATGTGTCCTTGGCCCACCGAGGCGCTCCATCACAGCAGGCTCGAACGGCAGGACCGCGAGCACGTCGTCGACGTAATCCAGCATGGCCTTTGCCCGGTATTCCTTCCAGGCCCAGACGCTCGGGCAAACGTAATTCACGACAGGAAGGTCCGGTCGCTTGCGACGGATCTTCTTGGCGACACGATGCGTGAAGTCTGGACTGTCGACGATCAAGAGAACATCGGGTTCGGCGGCAAGGATGGCATCGGCGGTCAGCGAAATGAGTCTGATCAGCCGCGGGAGCTTGGACAGAACCTGGGTTACGCCCATGATCGACAGTTCCGAAAAATCGAAAAGCGATTTTAATCCCTGGGCTTCAAGCGCGTCACCGCCGACACCCACGAGTTCAACCGAACCTTGGTGCAGGTGTTTGAGTTGGGCGATGAGATCCGCGCCCAGCAGGTCGCCCGAGACTTCGCCGGCGATGACGGCGATCTTCAGCTTCCTGTCGGTCATGACATGCGCTCCCTCTCGGCCCTCTCGATCCCGACGACAAAGAGCCCCGCCGCATCGGCGGCCGCGACCATGGCTTCCCGCTCGACGACCAGTGCTCGGCCCGCTTCCACGGCAATGCCGGCAAGCCCCGCCGCCTTGGCGTTCTCGACAGTTGAAACGCCGATGGTCGGAAGGTCGGCCCGCAGGTCCTGTTGCGGCTTGCACAACTTCACCAGCACGCCCTTTCGACGCCTCGAAATACGGCCTTCAGAACGCAAATCCCGGACACGGGCCAGCATCGCGTCCGTTCCCTCGACACCCTCGAGCGCTACGATGCGGCCGCCGACCGAGACAGCGCCCTGCCCGACATCCAGGCGCCCTAGCGTTTCTGCGGCGTCTGCCGCTCTCTCGATATCCCGTTCGTCATCGCTATCCGGGGAAACGGCGCCAAGCGGCCCGACGGTGGCCAGCAGTCCGGGCAGGATCTCGTGGGCGCCGAGCACTTCACAGCCCTGCGCTTCGATCAGCGAGATCACCATGCGCAGCACTGCATCATCGCCACCGGCAAGCAGCGTCTTCAGCGCCATGGGAAGCTTCAGGAGTGACTTCAGATTGACCCGGATTTCGCCGAATGCAGGCCGGCGCTTGACCGCACCGGACATCACGACGCGGCGGATATCGTGCTGGCGAAACAGTGCGGACAATCCCGCCATATCGCCCACACCGATCACGGCATTGTCGAAGCCGTGCCAGAGATCGTCGGACTCGTTCTTGAGCCTGAGGACGAAAGGGTTTTCGCCGGCCTCGCGGGCCGCTTCAGCGAGGAAGAGCGGCAGTTTTCCGCTGCCGGCGATGATCGCAAGGCGACCGGTCCGCGGCAGGCCGTCGG
The DNA here is from genome assembly GCA_027484835.1 of Rhizobiaceae bacterium. Classification (GTDB taxonomy): domain Bacteria; phylum Pseudomonadota; class Alphaproteobacteria; order Rhizobiales; family Rhizobiaceae; genus Allorhizobium. The sequence goes on from JAIXSF010000496.1 coordinate 11,063, forward strand.
TCTGAGCGGCCGCCGTCATCGGTCAGTTCTTGCCGCGATGGGGCGAAGAGAGGGCCCGGTCGCTTTCGGCCGCGATGAAATCGAGAATCTCGATCACGGGTGCGCAGTCGAGATATTCTTCGCGGATCGCCGCGGCATTGGCACGGGCCGAGCCTTCGCTCTCGAAGATCTGCTTGAAAGCGCGCCGCACCTGATGGATCACCGCACGTTCGATACCGGCGCGCGTCATGCCGACGACGTTGAGGCCACCGAGAATGCCGGGGTTTCCGTTCAGCATGCCATAGGGAATGACATCATAGGCAACGGCCGACAAACCGCCGATGAAGGCCTGGCGGCCAATGCGGGTGAACTGGTGCACGGCGCAGCCACCGCTGAGAATGGCCTTGTCACCGACGTGAACATGACCAGCCAGCATGACATTGTTGGACAGGATGACGTCGTTGCCGAGAATGCAGTCATGCGCGACATGCGAGTTGGCAAGGAATAGGCAGTTGTCGCCGAC
>JAIXSF010000220.1 GCA_027484835.1 Rhizobiaceae bacterium
GTGAGAATGGCGCCGGTGTCACGGGCTGCCGCAACAATGCTGTCGACATCGATCGGGCGAACGGTCGCCATGTTGAGCACGCGCGCCTCAATGCCGCGGGCGGCGAGGATCGTGGCAGCTTTCATGGCGCGGTGGGTCAGCGTGCCGTTTGCGATCAGCGTGATCGCATCGCCGTCGCGCAGGAGGTTGGCCTTGCCGGGTTCGAAGACGTGTCCCTGCGGCAGGAGGTCCGGCACGCCGACACGCGACAGGCGCAGGAACACGGGCCCCTCGTAGCGGGCCGCCCATTCCACGGCTGCTGCAGTCTCGATGGAATCGCAGGGCGCGATGACGGGCAAGTTGGGCAGCACCCGCATCCAGGCAAAGTCCTCGATCGAGTGATGGGTCGGTCCCAGTTCGCCATAGGCCATGCCCGAGGAGATGCCGACGAGCTTCACATTGGCATTGGAGTAGGCAATGTCGGCCTTGACCTGCTCAAGCGAGCGGCCGGTCAGGAAGCAGGAGGCTCCGCAGACGAAAGGCAGGAGCCCGCCATTCGCCAGACCTGCGCCGACGCCGACCATGTTCTGTTCGGCAATCCCGACATTGACCAGCCGTTCCGGCCATTTCGACTTGAAGCCGCCGAGCTTCGAGGAGCCGACGGAGTCGTTGCACACGGCCACGACCTTCGAGTTCTCTGCGCCAAGGCGCTCAAGGACCGAGACGAACGCATCGCGGCAGTCATGCAGTTTTTCGGTCATGGTCACGGCATTCATCACAGCACCTCCGAGAGCTCGGCGAGAGCAATTTTGTATTGTTCGGCGTTCGGCACCTTGTGATGCCAATCGACGCGGTCCTGCATGAAGGAAATGCCGTGTCCCTTGTTGGTATGGGCGACGATGCAGTGCGGACGGTCGGACCGGTGCTGAAGCGCCGGGACGATCTCGGCCATGTCATTGCCGTTGATCTCGGTGACATCCCAACCGAAGGCCTGAAGCTTGGATCCGAAGGGTGCCATGTTGTTGGTGTCGCTCAAGGCGGCGCCCTGCTGGAAACGGTTGTGGTCGATGATCAGTGTGAGATTGTCTAGGCCGAACTGGGCAGCCGCCGAAATCGCCTCCCAGTTCGATCCCTCCTGCATCTCGCCGTCGCCGGTCAGAACGTAGGTGCGATAGGCGGCACCGGTCAGTTTTGCTGCCTTTGCCATACCGACAGCAACGGGAAGGCCATGCCCGAGAGGGCCGGTATTGGTTTCAACGCCCGGGACCTTGTTGCAGTTCGGGTGCCCGTTGAGGCGTGAATGCGGCTTCAGGAACGTCGAGATCTCGTCTTCGGGAATGAAGCCGCGCTTTGCAAGCGTCACGTAGAGCGCCAAGGCGACATGCCCTTTGGACAGGACGAAACGATCCCGCTCAGGATGCTTCGGCTGATCCGGCCATAGGCGCAGGACATGAAAATACAGAGCCGTCAAAATGTCGATTGCCGACATTTCCCCGCCGATATGGCCAGCGCCCGCTTCGTACACCGCCTGGAGATCGCGGAGGCGTATCTGCCTTGCGATGCGGTCGAGATCATTCGGCTGCATGGAAACCTCATAGTGAATAAATATACCGTACGTCATATAATTGCATGAGATCTCCCCCTGTCAAGCGGGATTGGGCAAATTAAATCTGCATCACCGCATCGACGGGACAGTTGACAGCCCCCGGAAGCCTGCGCTACGAATTTACAGACAGCAATGAATAATTATACCGGCATCGATTTGCTGGGGCAATATGGGAGGCATGGATGTCGATATCAGCGACAGACCAGGATCGAGGCGCCGGAGCGAGTGTTCTTGCGGCATTGAGAGGGACAACCGGTCCACTGATCGGGCTGATCCTGCTCTGCATCTTCCTGTCGTTTGCCACCGACAAGTTCATGTCGGCACGCAACCTTCTCAACGTGCTCGACCAGATCACGGTGCTCGGCATCATGGCGGTCGGGATGACGATGGTCATCCTAATCGGCGGCATCGATCTGGCCGTCGGCTCCGTTCTCGCATTGACGATGATGGTGATGGGCTATCTGGCCAACCAGGTCGGGCTTCCCTTGCCGGTCGGCATCCTGCTTGCGCTTGGGGTCGCTGCCATTACGGGCGCGATCTCAGGCCTATTGATCACCGCACTTGGGGTGCCTGCCTTCATCGCCACGCTTGCGATGATGTCGGTGGCGCGCGGCCTGGCTAACATGATCACCGACGGCCAGCAGATCGTCGGTTTTCCCTCGTGGTTCAGCCTGCTTGCCTACACGCGTTACGGCGGCTTCCTGACCTTGACGGTTGCCGTGATGCTCGTCGTCTTCGTGCTCGGCTGGATCTATCTGCGTTACACCTCGGGCGGACGCTCGCTTTACGCCATCGGCGGCAACCAGGAGGTTGCCCGTCTCGCCGGTATCAACGTCAATCTCTATACGATCGGCGTCTATGTCGTGTCCGGACTGCTTGCCGGTCTTGCGGGTGTGGTCCTTGCGATGCGTCTGGACTCGGTCCAGCCGACGGCCGGCGTCTCCTATGAGCTCGATACGATTGCGGCCGTCGTCATCGGCGGCACGAGCCTCAGCGGCGGCAAGGGCGGCATTCTCGGCACCATCATCGGCGTCCTGATCATCGGCGTGCTTCGCAATGGCCTGAACCTTCTCGGGGTCTCGCCCTTCACGCAGGCTGTCGTCATCGGCGTCGTCATCGCACTCGCAGTCGCTGCCGAAGCCATCAAGAGGAAGTGACGCTTCGGTTGCGGATCAGTTTGGCGGCGCTGCCGCCAGTTCACCGCCGGGCACATGCCAGGCAAAAACTTCGGTCCTGCGATGGTAGCGGGGTCCCGAAACAACGGAGGAGATCTACCATGAAACTCAAGACCATGCTTCTGGCCGCCGCAGCACTGGCGACGACTGCTCTCAACCCGCTTGGCGCTTCTGCCGAAGAGGTGAAGAAGATCGGGCTCGCCGTGTCAAACCTGCAGGCCGACTACTTCAACCAGATCAAGATCGGCGTCGAGGCCTATGCCAAGGAGAAGGGCATCGAGGTCATCACCGTCGACGCAAAGAATGACAGCGCGACCCAGGTCAGCCAGGTTCAGGATCTGCTGACGCAGGACATCGACGCCTTCATCTACATTCCTGCCGGTGCGGCCGCTGCCGCCGTTCCGACCCGCCTTGCCAAGGAAGCCGGCATCCCGGTCGTCAACGTCGACCGCAATGCGGACGAAGCTCCGGGCGACACCTTCATCGCCACCGACAACGCAACGTCGGCCTATGAAGTCTGCAAGCACATCATTGGTCTTGCCGGTGGCAAGGGCAAGATGATCATGATCCATGGCCAGAAGGGCACGACGCCGGAAGTCGAGCGCACCAAGGGCTGCATGAAGGCGATCGGCGAAAATGCTGGCGTCGAACTGGTGGCTCAGCAGTGGAGCGAGCAGTGGTCGCAGGCTGAAGGCCTTAACATCGGCCAGAACCTGCTGCAGGCTCATCCGGATGTTTCGCTGATCTTCGCTCAGGCTGACGGTCTGGCTCTCGGCGCTGCACAGGCGGTCAAGGTCTCCGGTGTGTCGCAGCGCGTTTACGTCGGCGGCTTCGACGGTGACACGACGGCTCTGCCGATCCTTGCTGAAGGCGGCTTCGACGCCACGGCAACCCAGCAGGTTCGCGGCATCGGGCGCCTCGCCGTCGACAGCGCCATCAAGCTTGCTGCAGGCGAAAAGCTCCCGGCCGAGCAGCTGCTTCCGGGCTTCCTGACGACGCCGGAAAACGCTGCGAAGTTCGTTGCCGAACACCCCTGATTACGACCGGAAGACAGCGCCATGACTGCCAATGACCTCCCTCCCATCCTCTCGCTCCGGCAGATCCGCAAGGTCTACGGATCGCTCGAGGTCCTGCACGGCATCGACCTCGATGTGAGAGCGGGTGAAGTTGTGGCGCTGCTGGGCGAAAACGGCGCCGGAAAGTCGACCCTTTCGAGGATCATTTCCGGTGCCGTTCAGCCGACCTCAGGTCAGATGACCTGGTTTGGAGAGCCTCACGCACCCGCGACACCGCGCGCTGCGATGGACGCGGGCCTCGGCATGATCCACCAGGAGCTGAAGCTTCTGCCGCAATTGTCGATCGCCGAGAATGTCTTTGTCGGACGCTATCTGACCAAGGGCGGACGCATCGACCGGCAGGCCATGGAAGACCGCGCCTATGCCGGCCTGCAGCGGCTCGGGCTCGATGTTTCTCCCCGCCGTCTGGTCGACGGGCTATCGACGGCCAAGCAGCAGTTGATCGAAATTGCGAAGGCGATGACCCTCAACGCCAGGCTGCTCATTCTCGACGAGCCCACTGCCGCACTGGGCGGCGAAGAAACCCAGCTTCTGTTCCGGCAGATCGAGCGGCTCAAGGCCGACGGCGTCGGCATCATCTACATTTCCCATCGTCTCGATGAAATCCGGCAGATTGCCGATCGCATCGTCGTCATGCGTGACGGCTCGAAGGTGCAGGAATTCGATCGCGGTGACGTCCCGGTCCGCACCATCGTCGAGGCCATGGTCGGCCGGTCGCTGGACCGCCTGTTTCCGGCGGTCCCCGCCCCACAGGATCAGGTCATGCTCGAAGTGCGTGGCCTCTCCTCGCCGTCGGGCACCTTCCGGAACATCGATTTCTCGGTGAAGCGTGGCGAAGTGTTCGGCATCGCCGGCCTTGTCGGGGCCGGGCGTACCGAACTGGTGCGCGCGATCACCGGTGCAGACCCGATTGCCAGCGGCAAGGTCATCCTCCACGGTATGGACATCACACCGCGCAGTCCGCGTGATGCGATCGACAACGGCGTGGTTCTGGTTCCGGAAGACCGTAAACTGCAGGGGCTGGTGCTCGAGCATTCGATCACAGAAAACATCGGATACGCCAATTTCGACGCGGTTTCCAAGGGCGGATGGATCACCTCGAAACGGCTCGGCAGCTTTGCCGATATCTATATCAAGAAATTCGGGGTCAAGGGACGCGGCGAGCAAAATGCTGGCGAGCTTTCGGGCGGCAACCAGCAGAAGGTCGTGCTGGCCAAATGGCTCGCTAAGAACCCCAAGGTTGTCGTGCTCGACGAGCCGACGCGCGGTATCGATGTCGGCGCGCGTTCCTCGATCTACGACACCATCATGGAACTCGCCCGCCAGGGCATTGCCGTCATCGTGGTCAGCTCGGATCTGGAAGAGGTCCTCGGCGTCTCCAACCGGATCATGGTCATGGCTCAGGGAAAACAGGCCGGAATTCTCGACCGCACGGACGCCAATGACGTCTCGGTGATGGAACTGGCCACGATCTGAATTGCAGGAGAAATACCCATGTCTGACATGACTTTGAACGCCCCCAAACTCTTCGATCTTTCAGGGAATGTCGCTCTGGTGACGGGCGCCGGCAGCGGCATCGGTCAGCGGATTGCGATTGGCCTTGCACAGTGCGGGGCGGATGTCGCGCTGCTTGACCGCCGCACCGATGACGGCCTGGCAACGACCGCGCGCTACGTGAAAGCCGCAGGCCGCCGCAGCATCGAAATCGCTGCTGACGTGACGCAGTCCGCCGCTCTGAACGACGCTGTTTCCCGGACGGAAGCCGAACTCGGACTGCTGACGCTTGCCGTCAATGCGGCGGGCATCGCCAATGCCAATCCGGCGGAGGAGATGGAGGAAAGCCAATTCCAGACGATGATGGACATCAACCTCAAGGGTGTCTTTCTCTCCTGCCAGGCGGAAGCTCGCGCCATGCTGAAGAATGGCCGTGGTTCGATCGTCAACATCGCCTCGATGTCCGGCGTGATCGTCAATCGTGGCCTCAATCAATGCCACTACAATGCGTCCAAGGCCGGCGTCATCCACATGTCGAAATCCATGGCGATGGAATGGGTCGGGCGCGGCATCCGCGTCAACACGATCAGCCCCGGCTATACGGCAACCCCGATGAATACGCGTGCAGAGATGGTCCATCAGACCAAGCTCTTCGAGGAACAGACACCGATGCAGCGGATGGCAACCGTTGACGAGATGGTCGGGCCGGCCGTGTTCCTCCTGTCTGGCGCCGCAAGCTTCGTCACCGGCGTCGACCTGCTGGTCGATGGCGGCTTCTGCTGCTGGTAACGGCAAGTCTCAAACAAGGCCTCCCAAGCCTGCACGGTGTTCATAGCACCGTGCTTTTTTTCGATCGGCCCAAGCCAAGTCGCTCCCGAAACAATGCGCATGAAATCTGCTGCACATGCTCAGTTTGCCCTTGAAAAGACTGCAGCATCTCACCTACGTTATCGAGGTTCTCAGGGCGGGGCGAAATTCCCCACCGGCGGTATCCGGCTTTGCCGGGAGCCCGCGAGCGCTTTCACCTCGGTGAAAGGCAGCAGATCCGGTGCGATGCCGGAGCCGACGGTTAGAGTCCGGATGAAAGAGAGCATCGGCTATTGCGGCTCCCCACGCAGGGGAGGCGCGTGTGCTGTGTTCGCCCAAGGGATGGAATGGCGGCCGTGAGGTCGTGTTTTGGCCGCTCATGCGGCAACCCTTGAAAGGCACTGGAATGACACTGTCGAAAATTGAAGACGCATTGGAGACCCTCGCGCGCGGGGGTATGGTTGTCGTTGTCGACGACGAGAACCGCGAGAATGAAGGCGACATCATCGTTGCTTCCGATCATGTGACGGCGGACAGCATCGCATTCATGATGAAACATGCGCGCGGGCTGGTGTGCATTGCCATGGAAGGCGAGCGTCTCGACGCGCTCGATATTCCGCTGATGGTCCCGAACAATACGGAATATCTGAAGACCGCCTTCACAGTCTCGGTGGATTACATCCACGGGACGACCACAGGGATCTCGGCTGCCGATCGCGCGGCCACCGTGCGCGCCCTGATGGACGAGGCATCGCAGCCACAGGACTTTGCACGCCCGGGACACATCTTTCCCTTGCGCGCGCATCCTGACGGCGTCCTCGGCCGGCCCGGGCACACGGAAGCTGCTGTCGACCTGGCCAGGCTGATCGGCGCCAAACCGTCGGGCGTGATCTGCGAAGTCGCCAACGACGACGGCACCATGGCACGCCTGCCCGACCTCATCGAGTTCTGCAAGCTGCATGGCTTGCCGCTCATCTCGATCGAGGATCTTATCCGCTACAAGGCCGTGGCCAACGACAGGTCGCGCGCCGCAGTCGCAGCCTGAGACCGCCTGCCTCGGGCAGTCGCGGGGCCTTCGTTGAAGGTGATGGCTAGACTGGTTACCTGAGGACCCGACAAGCCGCCAAAGTGCGTTTTTGCTTTGGCTGCCGCTTCAGGGCGCTCGAAACCAACACAAGCCGGCTTCTGCCTCTGTCACTCCGGTTCCGCCATGCGATACCCGACACCCGGCTCCGTGCGCACGATGCGCGGCTGTGTCGGGTCCCGCTCGATCTTCTGGCGCAGCTGGCCGATGAAGACTCGCAGATAGTGCAGGTCATCGCCGTGGGCCGGTCCCCAGACCGTGGTCAGCAGGGTGCGATGGGTGACGACCCGGCCGGCATGGCGGGCAAGGAGAAGAAGGAGGTCGTATTCCTTCGGTGTCAGATGCACGGTCTCCCCCGCTCGCGAGACAAGCCGCTTGACGGGATCGATCATCAGCCCATCGATCTCCGTAATGGTCGGGATCGCATCGCGACGACCACGATGCCTCAAGGCGGTGCGGATGCGAGCCGTGAGTTCGCCAATTCCGAACGGCTTCTCCACATAGTCATCCGCGCCCAGATCGAGTGCCGCGATCTTCTCGCTCTCACGATCCCTGGCCGAGAGAATGACGATCGGAATGTCCGACCAGCCGCGCAGGCTGGCGATCACTTCCTTGCCGTCCATGTCCGGCAGGCCGAGATCGAGGATCACGAGATCAGGCGCCTGAGTGGCAACGGCCTTCAGCGCCTCGGCACCCGTTGCAGCTTCGACGACTTCGTAACCGGCAGCGGACAACGATGGCTTCAGGAAGCGCTGGATCTGCGGTTCGTCATCGACGACCAGGATACGGGACTGGTTCACTTGATCTGGTCCCTCTCTTCACTTCCGGGAAACCGCATGACGATGCGCGTGCCCCGTTTCTTGAGCGCCGGGCTTTCCGCATGGATCCTGCCGCCCATCGCCTCGACGAAGCCGCGGGCAATGGAAAGGCCGAGCCCGGTGCCCGGCGAGCGACCGTCCGGCTTGCCCCTGCGATAGAATTTTTCGAAGATCCGGTCCAGATCCTCAGGCGGAATGCCCTTGCCGAGATCGGTGACGGAAATCAGCACATCCTTGCCGTCTCGGCGGGCATAGACGTTGACCGGCTCTTCGCCGCCGTATTTCACGGCATTGTCCAGGAGGTTGAACAGTACCTGGCCGATCAGCACACTATCACCCCGGATCAGCGGCAGATCCGCCGCAATGCCGGTCTCGATGATGCGACCGGTCGCGTGTTTGCGGGTGCGCTCGACTGCCGACTGGACGACGTCGGCGACATCCACCCAATCCTGCTTGGGCTTCAGCGTGCCGGCTTCAATGCGGGTCATGTCGAGAAGATTGGCGACGAAGCGGCTCATCCTGCTGCTTTCTTCCTCGATCGACTGCAGGAGATCGTCGCGGTTCTCAGGCGTCATCCGCTCGCCGAGCTGGCGCAGACCAGTCACCGCACCGGTGATCGTTGCGAGAGGCGTGCGCAGATCATGCGAGATCGAAGAGAGCAGCGCTTCGCGGTAGCGTTCGCCCTCCAGCCTTGCGGCCTGCTCGACGGTTTCATCGGCAAGGCGCGCTCGGTCGAGTGCAATCGCCGTCTGATCGAGGATGGCGGTGAGCGAGCGCTCGGCGTTCTGGTCGAGCCTCTCTCCGGCATGCTCAATGCCGCAGACCCCGACGATGCCATGTGGTCCGAGCAAGGGCCGGAACTCGAAGCGGCTGTTCGGCAGGGTGCCTGTTCCATGGCCGGCGGGTTCTCGCTTGTCATGCGTCCAGCGGGCGGCCGTTAAGTCCGTGACGTCGAGTTCGGTGTCTGGCGGCCAGGCGGCGGCCACGCTGAGATCGCCCTTGCGCGGCACGAGCAGCACAACCTTCCGCCTAAGACTCGCCTGCAATTGCGAAACGGCGAGCCAGATCGCATCCTCGCCCCTGGCCGTGCTCGCGAGCTTGCGGGAGAAATCATAGAGTGACTGGAGGGCCGTCGCCCTCACCCGTGCAATCTCCGCCTGTTCCCGAATGCGAGAGGCGAAGCCCCCGGCAATCAGGGCCACCGCGAAGAAGATCAAGAGCGCGAAGACCTCGTGGGGCGCGGCAATCGTGAAGGTGTGGATCGGATCGATGAAGAAGAAATTGTAAGCCAGAGCCGACATTGCAGCGGCCAGGAAGGCGGCCATGTAGCCGCCGACGACGGAGGCTCCGAGGACTGCCAGCAGGAAGAGCAGCGAGATGTTCGGCAGTTCGACGAAGACATCAATGCCTTTGCCGATCATGGCCGTGATCGCGACGAAGCCGAAGGCGGAAAGCGCGGACTGGCGCAAGGCGGTCGCTCTGGGCATGCGAAAGACGGGGCGTCGCATCTCCTCGGTCGAGGTGTCGGGCGTGACGATATGCACACCGAGGCCCGAGGCACGACGGGACAGGGCATCCGGCAGCGAGCGTGTGACATATCTTTGCCAGCGGCTGCGCTTGCGCGTGCCGATGACGATCTGGGTCGCATGCTCGCGCCGGGCGAGCTTCAGGATCTCCTCGACGAAATCATTGCCGATGACGCGGCGTGTCTCGGCGCCGAGCTGTTCGGCGAGCCGAAACAGCGTCTCTATTCTCTGCAGGCGTTCCGGCGTCTCCACTTCCCGGTCGGCACGCTCGATCGAGACGACCAGCCAGGGGGCGTTCAGCCCCGAGGCCAGCCGGCTAGCGACCCTCACGACCTTTTCCGACAGCGGATCGGAGCCGACGCAGACCAGCAGGCGCTCACCCGTGGCCCAGGGACCATCGATGGCATTCTGCTTGAGATAGTCCACCATCTGATCATCGACGCGGTCGGCGGTGCGGCGCAGTGCCAGTTCGCGCAGCGCCGTCAGATTGCCGAGGCGGAAGAAGCGGTCGACGGCACGGTTGGCGCTTTCGGGCAGATAGACCTTGCCCTCCTTTAGCCGCTCGATCAGTTCGGATGGGGCGAGGTCGACGAGCAGCACCTCGTCTGCACGCTTGAGGACGATGTCGGGCACCCGTTCGCGCACGGTGACGCCGGTGATCTGGGCGACGAGATCGGCAAGGCTTTCGAGGTGCTGGATGTTGAGCGCCGTCCACACATCGATCCCGGCTGCAATCAGCTCCTCAATGTCCTGGTGGCGTTTCGGATGGCGGCTGTCTTCCGGGTTGGAATGGGCGAGCTCGTCGACGATGACGATCCGGGGACGCCGTTGAAGCGCCGCATCAAGGTCGAACTCTTCGAGCATCCGGCCGCGATGAGCCACCCTGCGTCGAGGCAGGATCTCGAGACCGTCGAGCAGGGCTGCGGTTTCGCCGCGACCGTGGGTCTCGACCAGCCCGATGACGACGTCGATGCCGTCAGCCTTGAGGCGTCTAGCGCGCGACAGCATCGCATAGGTCTTGCCGACGCCGGGGGCGGCCCCCAGAAAAACGGTAAGCTTGCCCCGGCGGTCTTTCTCCGCCAGGGCAAGCAGCGCATCGGGATCGGGACGTCGTTCGTCCCTGCGGTCGTCGTCCGCCATCAAGTTCTCATCTGTTCAGGGCATCGAGGGCCAGGTTGAGCTCTAGCACATTGACCCTTGCTTCGCCGATAACGCCGAAGTCGGGTTTTTCGATCGTCTGCTCGACGAGGCTTGCAACGGCTGCCGGTTGGAGCCCCCTCGCCTGCGCCACGCGCGTCACCTGTGCCTCGGCAAAGGCGGGCGAAATATGCGGGTCGAGGCCGGAGCCGGAGGTGGTGACGGCATCGCCTGGTACCAGTTGCGCGATGCCGGTTGCGGTCAGCCGTGCGACATCGGTCGCTACGCGCTCCTTCAGCTTGACCGAGGTCGTGCCGAGGTTGGAGCCCGACGAGGCTGCCGCGTTATAGGGGTCTGGCCCCGTCGCCGAGGGGCGCGGCCAGAAATAGCGGTCGGAGGCGAAATTCTGGCCGATCAGGCTTGAGCCGATGACCTTGCCGTCGCGTTCGATCAGGCTGCCATTGGCTTTTTCAGGCATGACAGCCTGAGCGACGCCGTTGATCGCCAGGGGATAGGCAAGACCGGTGAGTGCGGTCATGGCGACAACGAGGGTAAGTGCGGGTCTGAGATGGTTGAGCATGATTACACCAGATGAAGAGCGCTGACGGCGATATCGATGACCTTAATCCCGGCAAAGGGCAGGATCAGGCCACCGACGCCATAGACAAGTAGGTTGCGGCGCAAGAGTGCCGCGGCACCTGACGGACGGTAAGCCACGCCTTTCAGGGCTAACGGGATCAACGCCACGATGATCAGCGCGTTGAAGATGACGGCAGACAGGATGGCCGACTGCGGTGACGTGAGCCCCATGATGTTGAGGGCTTCGAGCGCCGGATAGGTCGCCACGAACAGCGCCGGGATGATGGCGAAGTATTTGGCCACGTCGTTGGCGATCGAAAACGTCGTCAAGGATCCACGCGTCATCAGGAGCTGCTTGCCGATCTCGACTATCTCGATGAGCTTTGTCGGGCTGGAATCCAGATCCACCATGTTGGCGGCCTCGCGGGCAGCCTGGGTGCCGGTCTGCATGGCGACACCGACATCGGCCTGGGCAAGGGCGGGGGCATCATTCGTGCCGTCGCCGCACATGGCAATCAGGCGGCCGCCCTGCTGTTCCCGACGGATATAGGCGAGCTTGTCTTCCGGGGTCGCCTGGGCGAGGAAGTCGTCGACGCCGGCTTCCGAGGCAATGGCGGCTGCTGTGACCGGATTGTCGCCGGTGACCATGACGGTGCGGATGCCCATGGCGCGGAGCGCCGCAAAGCGTTCCTTGATGCCGGGCTTGACCACGTCCTTGAGGTGGATGACGCCGAGCAGGCGATCTCCGTCAGCAACGCCAAGCGGCGTACCGCCGGTGCGGGCAACCTGATCGACGGCGCGGCGGAATTCGGCCGGCGCATCCTGATCGGTGAGGCCGGCAAACTTCAGCACCGCATCGACGGCACCCTTGCGCAGGCGGCGCTGACCGATGTCGACGCCGGAAAGGCGGGTTTCGGCGGTGAAGCCGATGACGGCATCGAACTCGGCCTTCGGCATGGGCACACCGAAATCGCCTGTCGCCAGCGCCACGACGGAGCGGCCTTCGGGCGTTTCGTCCGACAGCGAGGCAATGAGGGCCGCTTCGGCCAGTTCCGCCGGGGTGACGCCTGGGGCGGCCAGAAAGTCGCTCGCCATGCGGTTGCCGAAGGTGATCGTGCCCGTCTTGTCGAGGAGCAGCGTGTCGACGTCACCGGCGGCTTCGACGGCGCGGCCGGAGGTGGCGATCACGTTGAAGCGGACGAGGCGGTCCATACCGGCGATGCCGATGGCCGAGAGCAAGCCGCCGATCGTGGTTGGGATCAGCGTGACGAGTAGGGCTGCCAGGACCGTGACCGAAAGCACCGTGCCGGAATAGCCGGCCAGGCCCCAGATCGCGACGCAGACGAAGAGGAAGATCAGCGTCAGGCCCGAGAGCAGGATCGACAGCGCGATCTCGTTCGGGGTCTTCTGGCGCTGGGCGCCTTCGATCAGCGCGATCATACGGTCGACGAAGGACGAGCCCGGCTGGACGGTGATCCTGATCTTGATCTCGTCGGACAGGACCTGCGTGCCGCCGGTGACCGCCGAACGGTCTCCACCGGATTCGCGGATGACGGGGGCGGAGTCGCCGGTGATGGCGCTTTCATTGACCGAGGCGACGCCCTCGATCACTTCGCCATCGCCGGGAATCAACTCGCCGGCTGCGACGAGCACGATATCGCCGACCTTGAGGCTGGAGGCCGGGATCGTTTCCGTCTTGCCGTTGGCTCCGAGCCTCCGAGCGACGAGTTCCGACTTGGTCTTTTTCAGGCTGTCGGCCTGGGCGCGGCCCCTGCCCTCGGCCACGGCTTCAGCGAAGGTGGCGAAAAGTACTGTGAACCAGAGCCAGGCGGCGATCTGGCCGGAGAAGCCGGCCGCGCCCGGATTTTGGGCGAGGTCGCGGATGAAGAGGATCGTCACGACGATGGCGACGATCTCGGTCACGAAGATGACCGGGTTGCGCAACAGCTTGCGCGGATCGAGCTTCACGACGGCATCGCGCATCGCCGGAAACAGGATTGCAGGGTCGAGAAGACCGGGAGCCTTGTGGTCTTTTGACATGGTGGGTCCTTTAGAAGGTCTGGCCGGCGAGCATGGCGAAGTGTTCGACGATCGGGCCGAGCACCAGTGCGGGCAGGAATTGCAGGCCGCCGAGAATGAGGATGATGCCGATCAACAGGCCGACGAAGAGCGGGCCGTCGGTGGGGAAAGTGCCCGCGGAGGCAGGTGACTTCACCTTGGCGGCGAGCGATCCGGCAATCGCCATGACCGGCACGACATAGGCGAAGCGGCCAAGCAACATCGCGATGCCGAGCGTAGTGTTGTACCAGACCGTGTTGCCGGTGAGGCCACCGAAAGCCGAGCCGTTGTTCCCGGCAGCCGAGGTATAGGCATAGAGGATTTCCGACAGGCCGTGCGGGCCCGCCGTACCGATGCTCGCCACAGCAAAGGGCAGCATGGCCGATA
>JAIXSF010000434.1 GCA_027484835.1 Rhizobiaceae bacterium
CGAACTTCCACGGGTTGCCCCACAGCGACCTCAACGCTGCGCGTCTACCAATTCCGCCACGACCGCATCGTGGTAGGCGCCGAATTGCTCCGGCGGGGCTGCATGTAGCAAAAGCCTCAGGGGTCCACAAGCCCGCCATGACAGATTTTTGAAAATTCGTCACGGCCCGTGGATAACCCCTCGCGACGGGGGTGGGCACGGCCCTTGAAACCCGGGGCTTTTCTTGCCAAATACAGGGAAAACAAGGCTTTTTGCCAATCCACAGCCGAAGGCAGATTTCATGCTCCGTACAGAACTCGACCACGCCATGCATGCCCGGGAGGGCTCGACGCCGGTGCGCTGGCGAGTCACCGATAGTCTCGTGGGCTACGAAGATGCGGTCGCCGAAATGGAGCGCCAGGTGGCGCTGATCGCCGATGGAAAGGCCGATGAACTCGTCTGGCTGGTGGAGCACCCTCCCCTTTATACCGCCGGCACCAGCGCCGATTCCAAGGACCTGATCGATCCGGACCGATTCCCGGTTTTCGCGACCGGCCGCGGCGGTGAATACACCTATCATGGACCCGGCCAGCGGGTGGCCTACGTCATGCTCGACCTGAAACGCCGCCGCCAGGATGTTCGCGCCTATGTGGGAGCGCTCGAGGAGGTGGTGATCCGAACGCTCGACAGCATGAATGTGAAGGGTGAACGCCGCGAAGATCGGGTTGGCGTCTGGGTACGCCGGCCGGAAAAGCCGCTTCTTCCCGACGGCGCCATGAGCGAGGACAAGATTGCAGCACTCGGAATCCGCCTGCGCCGCTGGGTGAGCTTTCACGGCCTGTCGATCAACGTCGACCCGGACCTTGGCCACTTCACCGGCATCGTGCCTTGCGGGATCTCGGCCTATGGTGTGACCAGCCTCGTGGACCTCGGGCTGCCCGTGATGATGGCGGATGTCGACATGCGCCTGCGCGAGGCCTTCGAGGACGTCTTCGGGCCGACCGTCAACGAGAGCTGACGCAATCAGGCACGACCCATGACCGGACGGTCGAGACCACCTGTTCCGCCATCCCGACGGTTGCCCGCCTCGTAGCGCTCGATCTGTCGTTCGATCTTCTCGATCAGCCGGCCGCATTCCCGGTGGGTGTCGGTAAGCCGTTGCAGGTCAAGCTTCAGACTGTCGAGTGCGGGATCGCTCGTCTCTTCGACCGGACCGGATCCGAGCCCGGTCATCAGCCACATCGGCGATACGCCGAGCGTTGCCGCAAGATCGATCAGATTGGACGGCCGAGGTTCGGAGCGGTCGGTTTCCCAGGCGAGCAAGTTTTCCCGTTTGACACCGATGCGATTGGCGATGTCGGCCAGAGAAAGGCCTGACGCATCACGGGCAGCAGACAGGCGGCCACCGAGGGTGTCGTCGCTGGAATCGGTCATTCGGGAAAAGATCTTTCGCGCGGGCATCCGTTATCTCCTGCTCGTCCAGAGCCGCCGACGTTCGATGTCGGCGGGATATTCCCATTCCCTCACGCTACATTAGCAAGAATGGGTAACCTGCACTCGCCCGCAGACGCCACCGATCAGTGCGAAACCGCCGCGCTGAGACATCCGCAAGCTTGAGTGCAAACGCTGATAGAACGGCGCACTCGCAAATTGGTTCCACGCTTCTTTTGCTTGATCGATCGGCGGCACCATGCTTCTTCAGCCGCGCCCCTCTGAACGCGCCGCGTGAGTCCACAATGCACAGCACCTCATCCAATCCCCTTCGCGGCATGGTTCTCATGGCCAGCTGCATGCTGGTGCTGCCGGTGATGGACGCGATCGCCAAATATATGGCGACGGTCGAGGGCATGTCCCCCGGCCAGATCACGTTTTATCGTTTCTTCTTCCAGCTCGCCTCGGTCCTTCCGGTGCTGCTCGCCCTCTACGGCATGGCGGCGCTTTCGGCAAAGCGCCCATGGATGAACCTGTTGCGCGGCGCAATCCATGGAGCCGCAAGCCTGATGTTTTTCATGGCGGTCAAATACATGCCGCTGGCGGACGTGTTTGCGATCTACTTCGTCGAACCCTTCATCCTGACGGCGATGTCGGCCGTATTCCTCAAGGAGAAGGTCGGCTGGCGCCGCTGGCTGGCAATCGCCGTCGGCTTCGGCGGCGCCATGATCGTCATTCAGCCGAGTTACGAGGTCTTCGGCCTGACGGCGCTTCTGCCCGTCGCCTGCGCGTTTCTCTATGCGCTCTACATGTTCCTCAATCGCGCAATCGGCGAGGCCGACACGCCGATGACGATGCAGACCATGGCCGGCATCGGGGGAACGCTGTTCATGGGCGCCGCCCTCTTTCTTGGCACCACGGCCGGTGATGCCGATTTCGAAATCGCGCTGCCAAGCTCCACACTCGGCCTGGTACTGCTGGTCATCCTCGGCGCGATTTCCGGCTATATCCACCTTCTGGTGGTGCGCGCCTTCCGGATGGCGACCCTGTCGGTGCTGGCCCCCTTCCAGTATTTCGAGATCATCGCCGCGGTCGCCCTGGGCTACCTGCTGTTCGACGAGTTTCCGACGCCCTCCAAATGGCTCGGGATCCTCATCATTGTCGGATCCGGACTTTTCATTCTCTGGCGGGAGCAGAAGCGGGCGACACCTGTGAACTCGATTGCCGAAGCAGGCTAGAGAACACGCGCAATCGATTGCATTTGAACGATTGCGGCGACGGAATCTCAAGACCTCTCCCTTAGGTTGACGATATTCAATCGCATCACCGGGAGCTCTATTTTGGCGACATATCAGGCCGCAGTGTTTCTGGCCGCGTTCAATCTCGGCCTGCTGTGGCTTCTGATGGCAGCGCCGCTCGGACGCCGGACCATCCGCGTCAGCCGGATCATCCATGAACGCCCGGAAGAACTCTGGAGGATCACCCGTCCGGCGGGCGATCAGACGGCCTGGCATCCGCACCTGGTTTCAGTCGAGCCGGTCGATGGCAAACCCGATCTCGTTGAATTGGCCTATCGCCATCCGGATCGGCACGGCCACCCGAGCCGCCGCACCATGATTGTCGACCGCACCGCCATGACGGCTGCCGGGACCTTCTCCTGCGAGATGAGGGTCGTCGGCGACAGCACGCTGGATCCGTCCTTCTGGGCCGGGTATCGCGAGAGCCGCAAGGTGGAGCGCGCACCACTCGGTAGCCGGGTTACGTTCGAGCAGACCGACAATTACCGCGGGCTCGCCTTCTATCTCTTTCGCCGGTTGGCGCTTGGCCGTGAGCTCGCTTCGCTGCGCGACTTTGTGGAAGAGCGCCAGACTTCAGGCCTGCTGCATTTCGAGCATCCGGCATGGCAGACGTTCCTGGTCACCGTCTCCACACTGATGCTGTGGCCCTTTTTCGGCCTGACGCCGACCGGGCTGATGATGTCGACCTTCCTGACGCTGGTGATCCTGCTGCACGAACTCGGCCACATGGTCGCCTACCGCGCCTTCGGTCATCCGAGCGTCCGCATGATCTTCGTACCCTTGCTGGGTGGCATTGCCATCGGCGGCCGTCCCTACAACAGCCATTTCGAGGTGGCGACCTGCGCCCTCATGGGAGCCGGTTTTTCCGCCCTGATGGTGCCGATCCTCGTGGCAGCGCATCAGTCCGTGCAGGAACTGCCGCACCCAGGCTGGACCGACGGACCGATCCTCGTCTTCATCGTCATCCTCGGCGCCTTCAACCTGCTCAATCTTCTGCCGACCTACCGGTTCGACGGCGGTCAGGTGCTGCGCCAGGTCTTCGAAGGCCAGCGAGCGCTAGCCATTACCAGCTTCGTGGTGACCGGCGTCATTCTCTGGACCGGCTGGCGGATCGGCCTGAACCCGACCATGCTGATCGTCGGGCTTGCGATCTTCATTCTGCTCAGCCTGATCAGGACCAAATCCATCAAGCCGCGCGAGGCGCTGCAACCGATGAGCGCCGCCGAAAGACTGACAACGGGCTTCGGCTACTATGCGGCGCTGGCGATCCACGCCTATGCCGTCATCTATGCCTGTGACCGCCTGTTCTCCTGAGGCCATGGTTTCAGCCGCTTGACAGCAGCTCACGCTTTGGCTCCAAAAGGCGCATGAACAGCGAAAACAATCCCCTCGCCCTCGGATACTCCGACATTCCGCCGACCATGCTGGCGACTGTCGTCACCTGCCTCGAGATGACCGCGCGGCCGCTCGCGCGGCCCAATCCGCCGACGGATGGCCTTGTCGTCGAGCGCTGGCATTCACCCTCGATCGACGAATACCGGGCGCTCTATCGCCAGGTGGGCGAGGATTGGCTTTGGATGTCCCGCGTCGTGATGTCCGATGACGAACTGAGGGCCATCATCGAACACCCGGCAGTCGAGATCTACGCGCTGCAAAGCGGCGGCGAAAAGCTCGGCCTGCTGGAACTCGATTTCCGCGAAGCGGGTGAATGCGAGCTTTCGTTTTTCGGTCTCGACCAGAGCCTGATCGGCTCCGGTGCAGGTCGGATCCTGATGAACGCGGCCATCGAGACGGCCTATGCAAAGCCGATCCGGCGTTTCTGGGTCCACACCTGCCATCTGGACCATCCGGCGGCTTTGGCCTTCTACCAGCGCTCGGGATTCGTGCCCTACAAGCGCATGGTCGAGGTTTTCGAGGACCCGCGCCTCACCGGCGCTCTGAGAGCCGATGCAGCCGGGCACGTGCCGCTGCTGAAAAGCCGATAGCGCAGAAAAATCAGACTATTGATAAAATCCGGCTCACCCCTTGAGCCGGATGGTGAAGCCGTGCGAAAGTCCGGCCCAACGATTTGTCAGGGAGAAAAACCATGGATGTTCGCGCTGCCGTCGCCGTGCAGGCTGGGAAGCCGCTCGAGGTCATGACCGTTCAGCTGGAAGGCCCGCGCGCCGGAGAAGTGCTGATCGAGGTCAAGGCCACCGGTATCTGTCATACGGATGATTTCACCCTTTCGGGTGCCGATCCGGAAGGTCTGTTCCCGGCCATTCTGGGTCACGAGGGTGCAGGCATCGTGGTCGATGTCGGCGCGGGTGTCACATCGGTCAAGAAAGGCGACCATGTCATTCCGCTCTACACGCCGGAATGCCGCGAATGCTACTCCTGTACCTCGCGCAAGACCAATCTCTGCACTTCGATCCGCGCCACCCAAGGCCAGGGCGTGATGCCGGACGGGACGAGCCGATTCTCGATCGGCAAGGACAAGATCCACCATTACATGGGTTGCTCGACCTTCTCGAACTTCACCGTTTTGCCGGAGATTGCCGTCGCCAAGGTCAACCCGGACGCGCCCTTCGACAAGATCTGCTACATCGGCTGCGGTGTCACG
>JAIXSF010000233.1 GCA_027484835.1 Rhizobiaceae bacterium
CCGACGACATTGAGGCCGCCCAGAATGCCCGGATTGCCGTTCAGCATGCCATAGGGAATGACATCATAGGCTACGGCCGACAAACCGCCGATGAAGGCCTGGCGGCCAATACGGGTGAACTGGTGCACGGCGCAGCCACCGCTGAGAATGGCCTTGTCACCGACGTGAACATGACCAGCCAGCATGACATTGTTGGACAGGATGATGTCGTTGCCGAGAATGCAGTCATGCGCGACATGCGAGTTGGCAAGGAATAGGCAGTTGTCGCCGACACGCGTGATGCCGCCACCGCCGACCGTGCCGCAGTTCATCGTTACGCCTTCGCGCATGGTGCAATTGGCGCCGACAATCAGTGTGGAATCTTCGCCAGCCTCGTGCAGGCTCTGCGAGACACCGCCGATCACCGCCATCGGGTGAATCTGCGTACCAGCGCCGATCTCGGTGAGACCGGTCACCACGGCGTTCGAAATGAGCTGGACGCCATCTTTCAGCGTTACACGCGAACCGACGCGGCAAAACGGACCGATCCGGACATTCTCGCCGATCACCGCGCCGTCTTCGACCACGGCCATCGGGTGTATGACGGCACTTGTGGCGATCTGGCTCATTTGTCGTCCTTGCGCATGATCATGGCGCCAATGTCCGCTTCAGCGGCGAGAACGCCCTCGACCTTGGCGTCGCAATGGAACTTCCAGATATTGCCGCGCTGCTTCTGCTTCACGACGTGGAACTCGACCCGGTCACCGGGCACGACAGGCTTGCGGAAGCGCGCATTGTCGATGGTCATGAAGTAGACCAGATTGCCAGCCTCGCCCTGCTTGCGTGCACAGATTGCGCCCGCCGTCTGGGCCATGCCTTCGACAAGCAGAACGCCCGGCATGATCGGACTTTCCGGGAAATGACCGGTGAAATGCGGCTCGTTGGCCGTGACGTTTTTGATGCCGATGGCGGAGTTGTCGCCATCGATCTCGATGATCTTGTCCACCAGCAAAAACGGATAGCGATGCGGCAGAAGCTTCATGATCTCGAGGATATCAGCCGATCCCAATTCGCTCTTGGCGACGTCAGTCATTGCTGGCTCCTTTTTCCTTGGCGCGACCGTCGTAACGGCTGAGTGTGTCAGCCACTTCGCGCAGATAATCTTTCAGAGGACGGGCCGGGACACCGCCATATTTCTCACCCGGGGGGACGTCTGCCAGAACACCGCTCATCGCGGCGATCTGCGCGCCGTCACCGATCTTGATGTGGCCATTGACGCCAGCCGCGCCGCCGATCATCACGCCGTCGCCGATCACCGTGCTTCCGGCAATGCCGACCTGGCTAACGATCCCGCAATGCCGTCCGATACGCACATTGTGGCCGATCTGAACGAGATTATCGATCTTCGTTCCCTCGCCGATCACCGTGTCATCCATGGTGCCGCGGTCGATCGTGGTATTCGCACCGATCTCGACGTGATCCTGGATGATGACGCGGCCGATCTGGACAATCTTCAACATGCCGCGCGGACCCGGCGCATAGCCGAAGCCGTCCTGACCGATGCGTGCGCCGTTGTGAATGATGACGTTGTTGCCGACGAGGGCAACCTGCACCGTTGCACCACCTGCGATCACGCAGTCACGGCCGATGCGGACGCCCGGGCCGATCACGGCACCAGGGCCAATACGCGTACCACCGCCGATTTCGACGTCGGCACCGATGACAGCCATGGCCTCGACTTCGACACCCGCCTCAAGTCTCGCCGTTGGGTCGACATAGGCAGCGGGGGAAATCTTCGCAGGCTCTGACGTCATCAGCACGGGCTTCAAGCCCTGCGGATGCAACAACGCGCCCGCGAGCGCAAACGCAGTGTGCGCACTCTTGGCCAGCAGAACGGGTATGTGGGACGGGATGAACGAGAGAAGCGGCTTTTCGACGAATATGGCCGTCGCCTGACAGGTCACCAGATCTTCCCGATTGCGACGGGAGAGGATGTAGCAGACATCCCCATCCTTGGCGCGTGCCACAGGCGAAACGGACCGAACGATCCGATCACCCTGGCTCTCATCCTGCAATTCCGCCCCGGTCTGCGCTGCAAGCGCAGCCAAGGTCACCCCGGCATGGGGCGGAAAGAAGTGATTATGCTCCATCAGCAAACGCTCCAGAACGTCAACCTGTCAGCAGTTCTGGACCGCCAGTCTTAGAACTGGTTCGCCATGCTGAAGCGGAATTCCTGCGTCTCGTCGAAGTCTTCCTTGGCGACCGGAACCGCGTAGTCGACGCGCAGAGCGCCGAACGGCGAGTTCCAGACCAGACCGGCACCGACGGAAGCACGGAGCGACATGTCTGTGCCCTGCGCACCGCCATCGCTGGCCAGGTCGCTGCCGAACAGCGTACCAGCGTCGGCGAAGACTGCACCGCGGAAGCCGAGGTCCTGCGGAACCAGCGGAAGCGGGAATGTGGCTTCGGCAGATGCCGTGAAGTAGGTCGTGCCACCGATCGAGTCGTCGCCGATGCGCGGACCAATACCGCTGTTGTCGAAGCCGCGGATTTCCTTGCCGCCGATCTTGAACTGATCGAAGACGTTCAGGCTATCGCCGAGGGCCACCACATGACCGGCCGAACCCGCCACTGAGCCGACGATGTCGAACTCGTCCGACAGCGTGTAGAACATGCGGGCGCGGATGAAGGCCTTGTAGTATTCGGAATCACCACCGAGGCCGGCATACTCATGCGTGAAGCTCGCGTAGATGCCTTCGTGCGGGTTCGTACGATCGTCCACCGTGTTGTAAACGATGGAGTGACCGAGGATCGACTGCTTCCAGGTGCTGCCCGTGATCGCATCGATGTACGGAGCGGCAATGGTGTCGTCGCCACCGCCGGCCACACCATTCGCACCGAAGGCGCCGTCGTTGATGTAGTCGATGGTCTTGTAGGTGTAGCGCAGCGTGGTCGCCAGATCTTCCGTGATCGGCGCGGTGACACGGATGGTGCCGCCCTGCTCTTCGTAGTCGTATTCGGAATTGCTGCTGGTCGAGCTTTTGAACAGGTCGAAACCGGCAGCAAGACGATAGCCGAGGAAATAGGGCTCGGTGAAGGAGAAGTTGTAGGTCTGCGTCTCGTCGAAGCCACCGCCGGCGGCCACGCGGATGAACTGACCACGACCAAGGAAGTTCTTCTCTTCCACGGACGCTTCGAGGACCAGGCCACCGTCACCGACGGAGTAACCGGCACCGATACCGAACGAACCGGTCGGCTGATCCTGCACGTCGACGATCACGACAACGCGGTCCGGCGAGCTACCAGCCTGAGTCGAGATATTGACCGACGAGAAGAAGCCGAGTGCTTCGAGGCGGCGCTTGGCGCGCGAGATGGTCTCCTGGTTGAAGGCATCGCCTTCGGAGATATCGAATTCGCGGCGGATGACGTAGTCGCGGGTACGGGTGTTGCCGCGGACTTCGATGCGCTCGACATAGGCGCGCTCACCCTGGTCGACCAGATAGGTCACACCGATGGTGTTGGTTTCGAAGTTGCGGTCACCGCGCGGCACGACGCGAGCGAAGGGATAACCGGCCGACGAAACGCGGCGGGAAATGGCTTCCATCGACTTCTGAACATCGCGGGCGCTGTAGGTGTTGCCTTCGCGGGTCTCGAGCAGACCCTGCAGCTCGGAACCGTCGATGCCATCAACGGTCGACTCGACAGAGACGGCGCCGAACTTGTAGCGCTGGCCTTCATCGACCGTGATGTTGATCGAGTATTCGTTACCGGCTTCGTTCAGGACGGCTTCCGACGAAATGACGCGGAAGTCGGCATAGCCGTGGTTGTAGTAGAACTGGCGCAGCGCCTCTTCATCGGCGCGCAGCTTGTCTTCGTTGTAAACGTCCTTGCGGGTCAGGAAGGACAGGATGCCCGATTCCTTGGTCTGTAGCACAGCGGCCAGACGGCCGTCTGAGTAGGCATTGTTGCCTACAAAGTTGATCGAGCTGATCTTGGTGCGCTCGCCTTCGTTGATCACGAATGCAAGGTTCACGCGACCTTCGGCAACCGGAACCACCTGCGTCGTCACTTCGACGTCGCTACGACCGATTGCGGAGTAAGCTTCGCGGATGCGCTCGATGTCGGCGCTGATCAGGCTGTCGCTGTAGGGACCCTGCGGCTGGGTCTGGACGATGCCGACGAGCTTGTCGTCTTTGATCTTGCGGTTGCCGTTGAACACGACCTGATTGACCAGCTGGTTTTCAGCGACGGTCACGACGAGCGTGCCGCCGGATACCGAGATCTGGACATCAGAGAAGAAGCCGGTCGCGTAGAGACGCTTGACCGATTCATCGATGTCGGCATTGGAGAAAGTCCGACCCGGCTGGATCGAAAGGTTGGAGCGTACAGCCTCAGCGCCAACACGCTGTGCGCCGCGTACGTCGATACGCTGAACCACAGCAGCTTCGGCCGCAATGGCCGATGCGAGGACGGCAATACCTGCTCCCGAAGACACAACACCAGCAGACAGCGCGACCGCCGATACTGCGTTCAAAAACTTTGAACCAGCCTTCATGTGTATACTTTACCTTCTTCCATTGCCCCGAAGTCGTTACCCGACTCCGGCCCGTGTGTGGTTTTAGCGGGTTTTACCCTACAAGCAAGTGTGCGAGTTAATTTCTGTTTACTTCATTTCAACGCGTGGCCCAATCGCCACTATCAATTTGAAACATCGTAAACAAACCCTTTC
>JAIXSF010000095.1 GCA_027484835.1 Rhizobiaceae bacterium
ACCGGCGTTTTCCAGGAGTGCGATACGCACGTCAAAGCAACGTCCGGAATGCGGATCGGCCTTGCTCCAAGCATTGATCAGCACGAGGCTCTTGATCAGCTCCGGCCGGCTGAGCGCCAGATCCAGCCCGATCAGACCGCCCAGCGCATGCCCCATGAAATGAAAACTCTTGAGCTTCAGCGTCTCGACGATTTCGAGAACGTCGTCGGCCATCGCAGTGATGCCGCCGACCTCGGGCGCCGAGCCACCCGTCTTGCCGCATCCGCGATGATCATAGGTGACGACGCGGAAACGCTCCGAGAGGGCAGGGATCTGCGGTGCCCAATAGCTGCCGGAGCCGCCGAGCCCTGACGAGAGTAGGATGGTCGGCGCATCGGGGGAGGTGAGGCCGTGGATGTCGTAATGCATGCGTGTTTGCTCTGGCTTAGCCCCTCACCCTGACCCTCTCCCCGCAGGCGGGGAGAGGGGATGGCCGCCCTTTGTGCATGGGAAGCCCAGGTGCAGGCGATTGCGATCTGGTCTCTTCGCCCCGCTTGCGGGGAGAAGGTGGCGGCAGTTCAGGCGCAACTTTCTGCGCCGGGGATGAGGGGCTGTGCTTCCCGTCACTTTTTCCCGATATGCGCGACGGTCGCGATCTCGACCAGTGCATCCGGCTTCACCAACCCGCATTGCACGCAGTAGCGCGCCGGCTTGTCGCCGGGGAAATACTCGGCATAGACCTTGTTGACGGCCTGATAGTTGGCCCAGTCGGTGACGAAGATGTGGTTCATGGTCACGTCTTCCATCGTGCCGCCGGCGGTCTCGATGACGGACTTGATGGTTTCCAGCACATGGCGCGTCTGGGCGCCGGCATCGCCGACATGCACGACGTTGTTGTTCTTGTCGAAGGGAAGGGTTCCCGAGACATAGAGGATGCCGTCGGCAACGGCGCCGGGCGAATAGGGGGCGATCGGCTTCTGGGTGCCTTCCGGAACGACGATGGTCTTGGGCATTCTCACACTCTCCTGGTTTGATCTGGTAATGTTGGAACGTTGATGATCATTCGGCCGCGTCGGCAGGCGCTGCCTGACCGATCGCACCGCAGAAGTCGTTGACGGTCGCCACCCAGCCGAAGAATTTTTCGACGTTGTAAACGGTCGCCTGTTGAATGAAGTCGGGGCCGAGGTGATGGGTTGCGTCCTCGAGCATCACGCCGAAATATTCGAGGTGGAAGGCATCGCGCAGCGAGCTTTCGACGCAGACATTGGTGGCAATGCCGACAAAGACGAGGTTGCGGATGCCGCGGGCGCGCAGCACGCTGTCCATATTGGTGTTGAAGAAGCCGGAATAACGGCTCTTCGGCACCAGAATGTCACCGGGCTTCGGCTGCAGTTCGTCCACGATCGCATAGTCCCAAGTGCCCTTGGCGAGCAGCTTGCCCTGCAGCTCCGGCCGCTTGCGCATGGTTTTCAGCGCATTCGACTTGTGCCAGTTGGGCGAGCAGGGACCGCCGGCCTCGACATAGTCAGGATCCCAGCCGTTCTGGAAATAGACGACCAGAACGCCCGCTTCGCGTGCTGCATCGAGTGTCTTCTTGATGTTGGCAATCGTGCCCTTGGCGCCAGAGATATCGAAGCCGGCGAGATCGACGTAACCGCCTTCGGTCGAATAGGCATTCTGCATGTCGACGACGACGACGGCCGTTTCCGACGGCTTCAGCGTGATCGGTTCGGGACGGGCCGGCAGCGTAACGCTCTTCGTCAGTTCCGGGCGTGGCTGATAGCCTGCAACAACGGCCTCGCTCATTCGGCGGCCTCCAGCATCTGGTTGACATGGGCACGGCTCTTCATCAGCGGCTGCACGTATTTGCCGAACTTCTCGATGCCTTCGAGGAAGTCGTCGAAGGTCAGCATCACGCCACCGGTGCCGGGGACTTCGCTCATCTCGTCGAGCATGGCGGCAACTTCCGCATAGGAACCGATCAGCGTGCCCATGTTGATGTTGACGGCGGAAACCGGGTTCGCCATGTGACGGACATTGGTGTCGGAGCCGGACTTGGTATCGACGGCGCTCTGCAGGCCAAGCCACTTGATGGCTTCCTCGTCGGCACCTGCCTTATAGTGCTCCCACTTGGCGAAGGCTTCCTCGGTCGTTTCCTCGGCAAGAACCATGGTGAGCACGAAGGAGCGTACGTCACGACCGGTCTTCTCGGTGGCGGCCAGCAGCCGTTCATTGGTGGGCGCGAAGGCCTTCGGGGTATTCACCCCAACGCCGAAGCAGAAGCTGTAGTCGGCGAACTTCGCGGAAAAATCCATGCCGGCATTGGAGGAGCCGGCGCAGATCAGCTTCACGTCACCTTCCGGGATCGGCTTCATCCGGCAGTCATCCATCTGGAAATGTTTGCCCTTCAGGTCCGACTGGCCGGTCGTGAGCAGGTCCTTCAACACGGTGGTGTATTCGGTCAGATATTCGTAGCGGTCGGAGAAATAGTCGTCGCCGGGCCAGAGACCCATCTGGCTGTATTCCGGACGCTGCCAGCCGGTGATCAGGTTGACGCCGAAGCGACCGTTCGAGATCGAATCGATCGTGGTTGCCATGCGCGCGATGATCGCCGGCGGCATGATGAGTGTCGCGGCTGTGCCGAAGAGCTTGATCTTTGACGTGACGGCGGCAAGGCCGGCCATCAGCGTGAAGCTCTCGAGATTGTAATCCCAGAATTCCGTCTTGCCGCCGAAGCCGCGCAGTTTGATCATCGAAAGCGCAAAGTCGAAGCCGTATTCTTCGGCCTTCAGCGTGATCGCCTTGTTGAGCTCGAAGGTCGGTTTGTATTGCGGGGCATTCTCCGACAAGAGCCAGCCATTGTTGCCGATCGGGATAAAGACGCCGATTTCCATATCTGTTCTCCGCTTCTGGAGGCGCACCGGGCGCCTTTTTTGTTTCGGAGAGAAGAAAGCAATCACCGTGCCAGTTCTGAAAAGCGTTTGAAAACAAAGGCTTGTTTTCCGGCGCTCGAATAATTTTACCGGATGGTCAAAATTTCACGCAATCCGCGGGTGTTTTGCCTGCGTTTGCATCCGAAGCCGATGTGCAGTGCGTCATTTTTGATCGCCATCAATTTGCCGCGTCCCGAACAGGGGTGTCCAAGCGCCTGATAAGGATCAGGTTTTCGCAGCATGACGGCTTTGCACATGGATTGATCATGGTCGGCGGATGCGCCCGACGGCTGGCGATCCGATGAGACGAGCGCCGCGCCTTAAGCTATTGAACGGTCGGGGCCTGTCCCTTACATTGGGTTCCAGAAACGCCGGACCTTGAACCCGGTTGTTGTGGAGACTGTGCCGATGGGCTTTCAAGTGATGACGCTGAGCGACGCTGCTGCCGCACGCGTCAAGGCGATTGTGGAAAACTCAGGCCCGGATGCCAAGGGCGTCAGGGTCGGGATCAAGAAGGGTGGCTGCGCCGGGATGGAATACACCATCGATCTGGTGACGGAGGCAAACCCGAGGGATGACCGCATCGAGCGCGATGGAGCAACCGTCTGGATCGACCCGGCTGCGGTTCTTTATCTGCTCGGGACCGAGATGGGCTTCGAAACGACCACACTGCGCTCCGGCTTCACCTTCCACAATCCCAATAAGACCTCGGCCTGCGGCTGCGGCGAATCGGTGGAACTCAAGGCGGCCGATCTCACGGAACTTGCACGTCAGCGTCAGGCCGCAACCGCCTGAACAGTCTTGAGGATGTAAAACAGTCCCTTGAGACCAAGTCGGGATGAAGCGCGAGCGTCAATGTGACGTTTTTTTGCAGTAGGGCAAAAAATATCTTGCGAAAAACTGATTTCGGAAAATAAACTGCGGCCATGGATACCAGTGACCGCAAAATCATCGATCTTCTTGCCGAAGATGCCCGCCGTTCTCTCGCGAGCATTGGCGATGTCGTAGGACTTTCTCCCTCGGCCGTCAATGAACGGATACGTCGACTCGTGGCGTCGGGTGCCATAAGGCGCTTCACCCTCGAGGTGGATCCGGTGGCCCTTGGCCTGCCGATCACGGCCTTCATGCTCGTGACACTGCCCCAGGATACGGAGCAGGCGGCGTTCCGCGACTATGCCGAAGCCCATCCGGCGGTCCTCGAATGTCACCATGTGACGGGCAGCTGGTCCTACATGCTGAAGATCAGAACCGCGGATCTCTTCGGCATCGAGACTTTCCTCGCCGACCTCAAGGGTGAGCGGCTGATTGCCCGCAGCGAAACCATGATTGCCCTTTCGACCGCCAGCGAACGCGGCTACGTCATCGGCACCGAATGACATGGAGCTGTTCGTCTTCGGCAAGGGACTGGTGCTCGGCCTCGCAATCGCCGCACCACTCGGCCCGATCGGAGCGCTCTGCATCAACCGGACTTTGGAGCGCGGCTTTTGGGCCGGTGTCGCGGGAGGCCTGGGAACGGCCATCGCCGACGGGGTCTATGCATGCCTTGCCGTCGCAGGTTTTGCGACGGTCGGCACGCTGATCGGCTGGATTGAACGGCCGCTTCAGGTTTTGGGTGGCCTGTTCCTTATCTACCTCGGAGTGCTCGGTCTGCGAAAACGCCCTGAGGTGTCTGCGGCTTCTGTAAACGCGCGGGGACTGATTTCGACCATTGCCGCGACATTCCTCCTCACCATCGCCAATCCCGCAACCATCCTGACATTCACCGCGATCTTTGCCGGACTGGGATTGACGGCCGGCGAGGGGGGTACGACTGGGGTCCTGCTGGTCTCCGGTGTCTTTTTCGGCTCGCTCGTGTGGTGGTTCTTTTTGAGCGCTGTCGTCAGCCTGCTGCGCAAACGTCTGCCGGACGGGTTTTCCGTGACCGTTTCCCGGATCTCGGCAGTGATTCTGATTGCCTTTGGTCTAGCTGCACTGATGCACGTCTTGCTGGCGCTGCTCTAAGGAGGCTGCCCGCAAAAGCTGCGACGTCCCCGACGCGGTCTCAGCTGTTGCACCAATTCGGTCAAAACTCTTGGAAATCCAATGTTTATCCAATCCGATCTTTTCCGCATGTGCTAAATGTGACGGTGATAGGTGCGGTGGGTGGTTGTGAGGGTGACCATGTCAGACAGGCAGGCTGCGGCCAACGCGATGTTCGATTTTATCACCGAATCATCAAGGGCCCAGGATCGCGACGAGGTGCTGACATGCCTTGAAAAGGCCTCTGCGGCTTTCGGCATGGAGTGTTTTGCAATCTCCGGCATCCCGCTGCCGAATGAACGGATCGACCCCTATTTCATGCTGAATGCCTGGCCGGATGGCTGGTTTGAGCGCTATGTGCAAGAAAACTACGTCCATGTTGATCCGGTGATCTACCGCACCAAGATGTCGAACGAAGCCTTTGTTTGGTCGGAGGCGCTGGCCGGAAAGCCGGTGAGCCGAGCGGCCAAGCGGGTCATGAACGAGGCGACCGAATTCGGCATGATGGACGGCTACAGCGTTCCGCTGCATTCCGTCGGAGGCTTTCAAGCGATCGTGACTTATGGCGCCCGCAAGGTCGATCTGTCACACGAGCAGCGTGGGGCGCTGCACATCATTTCAATCTATGCGCACAACCGGTTGCGCGCCTTCATGACTGAGAACGGCGATCGCAGCGCCGAGGCGGCGGCGAAAGTGAGCCCGCGCGAGCGCGAGGTCATCCTCTGGTGTTCCGCCGGCAAGACCAATTGGGAGATTGGTCAAATCCTTGGAATATCGGAAAAAACCGTCCAGCACGAAATTGCATCCGCCAGCCGCAAGCTGAATTGCGTGAACCGGGCACAGTTGATCGCCGAATCGATTAGGCTGGGCTTAATCAGATAAATAGGCCAAACGGCCTATATTGAATTCGATCGTCATAACACACTCTGAACCCCGGGTATTTTGGGGGTCGGGATGCTTGCGACGATATTGGGCGCAAACGCGCGTGACTACACAGATGTGATGGAGCAGGTCTGGCGTTTTCGCCATGATCAGTTTGTCGAACGGTTAGGCTGGGAAGCCTGCCGTCGTCCCGACAACCGGGAAATCGACCAGTTCGACAGCGACGAGGCGGTGCATCTTCCGCTGATCCTCGACGGCAGCGTAGTCGGCTACAGCCGTCTGCTTCCAACTCTGAAACCGCATCTTCTCTCGGATGTCTATCCGCATCTGATGGATGGGCGGGAGTGGCCGCGGGGAAAGCGCATCTTCGAATGGACCCGTTGCATCGCCGAGGCGTCGCCGAAGACGATCGCGGGTGTGCCGATCTCCAACATCCTCATGACCGGTGTTCTGGAATACTGCCTCGTGGCGGGCATTGAAATGCTCGTCGTCGAGACGCATCCCAAGCTGGTCAACCTTCTTCTTACGACCGGGTGGGAGGTGATGCCACTGGCTGCCCCCAGCGTCCTGGAAGAATCACTCATCGTCCCGATCACCGCAAAGCCTTCGCTGGCGGGACTGCTGAAGCATCACGAACTCTACGGCATTACGGGCAGCGTGCTCGATCTGGAACTGGCGCCGGGCAATCCGTTCGGCGGTTCTTCCCTTTCGCGCCTGGCCTTTGCCGAAGAGCTTCATGGAACTGTGCAATACTCAAGAATGGCAGGAGAATGACATGACGGATGGCGAATTCCCATCCTCCGATATCTACGTGCGCTCGATCGTCGAGGAGCAGGTACGGAGCCTGAGGGAGATCATCAAAGGCGTATCGCAGAAGGCCCCCCTCAGTGACGATGCGCTGTTTCTCGATCACCTCTTGCAGATGGTGTCGCTGGCCGCCTCCGACGGGATAGACCGTCGCCGCGTGACCGGTGGCCGCAAGCGTAGCCTCTCAGATACCGAAGGCCGCCTGGCGGATCTCCACATGGACGTCACAAAGCTGGAGTTCGTCCCGCAGAGCCTCGATCGCACCCAGTAAATAGGTCTTGATTTCCGAAGCCCTTGCGGGACTGGCAGACAGCGCTGCAAGGGCTTCGTCGATCTGGAAAAGACAGTCATCGACGTAGTCGTTGGGTACCACGCATTCGAGCGCTCGCCCTAGGTAGAAATCGAAAATCCTCTTGAGATGGGCAGCATCTTCAACCTGCCCGGAGAGGATTGATGTCTTCAAGCTATTGAGGGCGTCGTCGTGCATGCCAATCCTCGATGCAACCATATGCAACTACCGACTGTGTGCTGAGGCCGACGACTTGGCAATCGAAGAATTGCGCGTTAAGCGAGCATTTGTCGCTCCAACACGTCCAAACCCAAAAAATGTCAGTCTTGATGCGCTGCGTGACGGCAAGTGTCGCGTCGGGATCTGATTGTCTGACGGCAGAAAAGGGGGAGGCGCAGGCCTCTTATCTGAAGAAGCCAACCAAGTCGGTTTAGGTATCAGGCAGGCATCGATTCGAGTTGCAGTGGGGGAGCGTTTGGTCAGTCCCGCTTGATGCTCATCAGCACGTCCCACATGTCGGCACCGGTTTCCCAGACGCTCGCATTGGCCTTGAAGGCGATTTCGCTTTCGATCAGCGATAACGCTTCCTGCCGCAGGTCAACGTTTGAACCATCATCGACGGTTGCATCGCCGGAGGGAGAGACGGAAGCCTGAACACCACCACCGGCGGCTGTCGACAAACGGGTCTGCAGGCGATCATAGCCGGGCGTCATCGCGGTTGCGATGGGGTTTGCCGTCGCCGTGGCGCGTGTCTGCTGGGCCTGCATCCCGGAAAGCGAAATACCCATGACTGCGGAAAGGCTCATTGCAACGCATCCTGCCGGTGGAGTTCCACTGTCCAACTTTATTCATTGCGCATTAGGAAAGGCTGAAGAGCCGTGGTTCCCGCATTCTTGCTGACGGCGGTATCGATGATCTGTTTTGAAACGTCGCGACAGACGTGTTGCCGCTGACCTCGGGCAATAAAAAACCCGGCGCATGGCACCGGGTTTCAGCCCACCAGATGTGGTCGACGTTACTCGATGATCTGGATGATCTGACGCGTCTGCGGATCGACGATGACACGGCGCTCGTTGATGACCGTGTAGGAATAGTCCTCATAGCCATCGACGGGGTAAAGCTCGACGGGGTCCTCGATCACGCGGCCGATCAGGACATCGCCTTCATAGGGCACCGAGCGCACTTCGCGCTCCATGACATAGGTTTCGACCGGGGCCGGTACCACGATGGTCGACTGGGTGGCGACCGGAGCCTGCTGGATGATGACAGTTTCCTGCGCATTGGCCGACGCCGAGAGCGTCATGAGTGCCGCTGCACCAGCGAGGATGAGAGTGTTGCGCATATCTGTTCTCCTGTGTTGGACAGCTTGAAGAACGGGCGCACGGCCATTCCGTTCCATCACAGGGGTTTTCAGCCTGTTACCGGAAATGAAGAATGCCGCCACAAGGGCGGCATTCTCATGTTGATCTGAAGGCTGTTACTCGGCGGCTTCCGCGTAAGCTTCCATCGGCGGGCAGGTGCAGACCAGATTGCGGTCGCCATAGACATTGTCGACGCGGTTGACCGAGGACCAGTACTTGTCGACCCGGAAGGCGCCTGGCGGGTAGCAGGCCTGTTCGCGGCTGTAGGGGCGATCCCACTGGCCAACCAGGTCTTCCACCGTATGCGGTGCGTTCTTCAGCGGATTGTTGGCCTTGTCCATCCGGCCTTCTTCGATGTCGCGGGCTTCCTCGCGAATCGCCAGCATCGCTTCACAGAAGCGGTCGATCTCGGCCTTGGTCTCCGATTCGGTCGGCTCGATCATCAGCGTACCCGCCACCGGCCAGCTCATGGTCGGCGCATGGAAACCGCAGTCGATCAGGCGCTTGGCGACATCATCGACGGTCACGCCGGCCGAGGCCTGCAGGGGACGGGTGTCGATGATGCATTCATGCGCCACGCGACCCGAGGCCGACGTATAGAGCACGTCATAAGCGCCCT
This sequence comes from Rhizobiaceae bacterium, assembly GCA_027484835.1. Taxonomy (GTDB): domain Bacteria; phylum Pseudomonadota; class Alphaproteobacteria; order Rhizobiales; family Rhizobiaceae; genus Allorhizobium. The sequence goes on from JAIXSF010000095.1 coordinate 8,890, forward strand.
TCAGCCGTGTCGCGATGTAATTGGCGTTGAGGATCGCGACCTTGGTCGCCTGGGTCAGACCTTCGCCACCCATCATCAGGCAGTAGGACCAGCTGATCGGCAGGATCGACGGCGAACCGTAGGGCCCGGCCGAAACCGCGCCCGGGCGACCGTCGGTCACGACATGGCCCGGCAGGAAGGGCGCGAGATGCGCCTTGACGCCGATCGGCCCCATGCCCGGACCACCGCCGCCATGCGGGATGCAGAAGGTCTTGTGCAGGTTGAGGTGGGAGACGTCGGATCCGATGTCGCCTGGACGCGAAACGCCGACCATGGCGTTCATGTTGGCACCGTCGAGATAGACCTGGCCACCATGCTGATGGGTGATCTC
>JAIXSF010000476.1 GCA_027484835.1 Rhizobiaceae bacterium
ATGGAGCGCTTCATGCGCGCCTTCTTCGGGCTGGTTCAGGAGTTCCAGGGGCAGGAGCAGGAGAGCCAGCAGGGCATCGCCCCCGACCGGACCTGACCGCAGTCAGACGGTACTTGTCCATTCGCGGCACGACCATTGTGTAGTGCCTCGCCAAGCGCTAAAAGAAGAGCACGCAATCGTGCGCAATATGACATCGCTCTTGGGAGGGGGCTGTGACATGGCTGCATCGACCTTCATTATCGCCGACGATCATCCGCTGTTCCGTGGCGCCCTGCGCCAGGCCGTGACCGGTATCGATGGCACCCAAACCATCATAGAGGCCGGCGATTTCGAGGCCGCACGCAAGGCGGCGTCAGACCATCCCGATGCGGATCTGATGTTGCTCGATCTTGCGATGCCCGGCGTTTCCGGTTTTTCCGGGCTGATGGCACTTCGGGCGGAGTTTGCAAGCCTGCCACTCGTTATCGTCTCTGCGACGGACGATTCCGTCACCATCCGCCGGGCGCTCGAGCTCGGAGCCTCCGGCTTCATTTCGAAATCAGCCGGGATCGACGAGATCCGGTCGAGCATTCAGTCGGTGCTCGAAGGCGATATCGCCACGCCGACCAGCTATCAGGGAGGCCAGGAAACCGATCCCGACGTGGCCGATCTCATCAACCGCCTGCGCACCCTTACGCCACAACAGAGCCGCGTGCTCGGCATGCTCGGCGAAGGCCTGCTCAACAAGCAGATCGCCTACGAGCTTGGCGTCTCCGAAGCAACGATCAAAGCGCATGTCTCGGCAATCCTGTTGAAGCTCAAGGTCGATAGCCGGACCCAGGCTGTCATCCAGCTCGGCAAGATCAACATGGCGATGGTCGCCTGATCTGAGTAAAGGATTTTATTCCTTTTGGCTTTACTAAGTCGGCCTGCTCATCTATTGTTTTCGCCATTGCCGGACCGGGGATCCAGGTTAGTCCGGCGCTGAAGAGGCGCGAACATGCTCTCGCATGACAGCATATGGGCCGCGATTGATCGGCTGGCGGAGCAGCATTCGCTGACGCCATCTGGTCTTGCGCGCCGGGCGGGCCTCGACCCCACGTCATTCAACAAATCCAAGCGCGTCGGTGCCGACGGACGCATGCGCTGGCCCTCGACCGAATCCATCGCCAAGGTTCTCGAGGCGACCGGCGCCAGCCTCGACCAGTTCATGCGCTACGTTTCCCCGGTAGGCCTGCGCGGCAATCCCATGCCTCAGGGTGCGTTTCCTCCGCAGGGAAGCTCCATTCCCCTGCTCGGCATGGCCCAGGCGGGGGCCGGTGGCTTCTTCGACGATGGCGGCTTTCCGGCCGGTCAGGGCTGGGATCTCGTCGAGTTTCCCGCCGCTCCCGGTCGCAGCAACGGCGTCTACGCACTCGAAGTGCAGGGCGAAAGCATGAAGCCGCTCTACCGGGATGGTGACATCCTGATCGTCGAGCCCGGTGCCCAGGTGCGGCGTGGCGACCGCGTCGTCGTCAAGACCCGCGAAGGCGAAGTCATGGCCAAGATTCTCGCCCGGCAGAGCGCCAAATCGATCGAGTTGCAGTCCCTCAATCCCGACCACCCGCCACGCCAGCTCGACATGAGCGACGTCGAATGGGTGGCGCGGATCATCTGGGCAAGCCAATAGGAAAACGGACCTAATGCGGCGGATTGGCACCTATATCGCAGGCGCGATCGGGCTCGTTCTGTGGGCCTATCTGGTCATGGCTGCCGGTGCTACGCTCCGGGAAGATCCGGTCGACTACAACATCGAGGATCTCGACGTACCCGACCCTTCGGAGCTTGAACTGCCAGAAGTCGGTGCGGCGGTGACCGATCCTGTTGCGCCTTCGGCCGAGACGACGTCGCCCCGTCAGGTGCGTGCCATCGAACCTGACGTATTCGGTTCCCCGGCCTTTGCGAATGCCGATGATCTTGAGCGCGTGGCGCCCCGGGCGCCGCTTTCGGAGCCGACCGAACGGGCGAAGGCGAAGGTCGTCCTGTTGCATCGGCCATCGAGCCTTGCTGCCGGCATCGTCAGCTTCGGTGCCGGACAGCGGGTCCGTCTGGCGGACATCGTCGAGACGCCGGCCGACCGCACCTGTATTGCCGAAGACGGCAGGTCTTGGCCCTGCGGTATCATGGCACGCACCCAACAGCGGCTCTTCCTGCGCAACCGATCCCTGACCTGCGAAACAAGCGGCACTGCATGGCAAGGCGAGATCCGGACCCATTGCTGGGTCGGTGTCCAGAACGTGTCGTCGTGGCTTGCAAAATACGGATGGGCCGAGGCAGAGCCCGGCTCCGCCCTTGCCTCATTGACGGAAGAAGCCCGCGCCGCAAGACGCGGGCTTTTTGGTGACCCGGCGCGCTAGAGCGAAAGACAGTCCGACCCTTGAAACGCAGAACGCGGCCTCCTACTCTCTGCGCCACAACAACTGGAAAACACCTTACATGAACAAGCCCGTATCTCCGGAAGAGGCCCTGATTTTTGTCATGGTCATGGCTTCGGCCGTCGACAATGCCATGGCGGAAAAGGAACTCGTCCGTATCGGACAGCTGATCGACATCCTTCCGGTCTTCGACAATTTCGACAAGGCGCACCTGATCGAAGTCTCCCAGCGCTGCGCCACCCTGATTTCCGGTCCGGAAGGTCTCGACATCACGCTCGAGACGATCCGTGATGCGCTGCCGGAATGGCTGCATGAAACGGCCTATGCACTGGCGGTGGAAATTGCCGCGGTCGATCTCTCGGTCCGGGCGGAGGAACTCCGCCTGCTGCAGTTGCTGCGTGATCGACTCGGCCTCGACAAGCTGACCTGCGCCGCACTCGAGCGCAGCGCCTCTGCCCGCTATCGCCGCATCTGACAGGTTCAGAAAAGCCCCGCGGGGAAGTAGCGCAGGTAGATCTCTTCCAGCCTTCCATCCTTCGAAAGCGCACCCAGAGCGCTTTCGAGGGCTGCCGTCAGTGCTCCATCCTGGCCGCCCACCATGATGGTCATGCCTTCACCGAGATGGCGCTCCGAGAGAAAGGGGCCATCGAGAAAGCGGCAGCAGCCGGCAGCGGCCGGGCTCATCATCCAGAACGACAGCTGCAGCGCATCGGCGAAGACCGCCGGCACGCGCTTCTCCTTCAATCCCTGCATCAGCGCTTCATGACTGTCGAAGGTGACGAGTTCTGCCGCGGGGAAGAAGGCCCGCAGCATTGCCTCATGCGCTGTATCCTTGACCACACCGACCTTTCGACCGGACAGGGCTTCCGCGTCCTGCCGGGGCAGGACCGTGTCCGCCTGCAGCAGGAAACGGGCCGGCAGCAGCAGATAGGGACGGGTAAAGTTGAAGCGTTCGCGGAGTTCCGGGGTCACGGCGATCCCTGCCATGACGGCCTCGCCCTGTCCTGCCTCAAGGGCTGTCGTCAGCTGGCCATAAGGCAAGGCCTGGACCTGGCAGCGTGCCTCGAGCCCGAGTTCCTCGCAAATCGCGCGGGCGAGATCGATATGAAAGCCTGACAGGCGACCACTCTGATCCATGAAGTTGAAGGGCGGAAAATCCGTCGTCGTTAGAAAGCGGAGCCGCAGGACGCCGCTCACATCCGGCCGCACGAGCCGCTCGCGGGCGTCGAACAAGATGGGCAGATCGGTTCCCTGTGCCCGCGCCGGCGGCACGGCAAGGACGGACAGCAGAAGCAACGCCAAGACCGCAGACCACAACCCAGCAAAATCTAGGGATGTAACTTTTGCGCGCATCTCTATCATGATCAACCGGGGTCAGGGTGGGGCGTCATTCGGATCGGATGACGTGTAGCAGCTTGGTGTGGACGAGGGAATACGGCCCGCGGATCGTTGCCGCGCGCCAGGAGCCTAATCGGGGACGTGACCAGCGGAGCGCGGTTGAAGCGCCCGGCTCCCTTGATTTTACCCGTTACAAACCAGAGGCTTCGCTGCTGCATATCCTCGGAATATCCAAGCCGCTGATCGCCCGCATGGTTCGGCGTGCGGCTCAGAACGGCACGTCGGCCGAAACCGAACTCCTCGCCAGCGGCGTCGTCGAGGAAGAGGCATATTATGCGGGTCTCGCGCGCATGTATGGCCTGCCTTTCATCGCTGAGATCGACCCCTCTCTGCTGATCGATCACGCCCATGGCGATACGCAACTCGCCGAACCGCGCATGCTGCGCCTCCACTACACAGATCGACCTCCGGTCGTGGCGATCGTACCGAAGATCCTGCATATGGAAGGCTTGGCAAAACGGTTTGGACGCCATGGACATGCGGCCGGCAGTCTGGTGGTGACCACGCCGTCGGCCATTCGCCGCGCGCAGTGGGCGGTCGGTGAGGCGCGGCGTGTCAGTCATGCGGTCAAAGGCCTGTTCGACACCCTGCAACCGCTCTCTGCGCGCCTGGTGGTCACGGGCGATCAGGGGTTCGTCGCGGGTGCCGCGCTCTGCCTCATGAGCATGCTTCTGATCTTCGCTCCCCTTTTCGCCGCGATCCTCGCCCATCTTCTGCTTTCCTGCTTCCATCTGGCGGCCCTCTTCCTGCGCATCGCCGTCATTTCGCATGGACGCCGCCACCAGCAGACGGAGGCGTGTCTCGAAAGTGCCAGCGACATGCTGCCGACCTATACGGTGATGGTTGCCCTCTACCGCGAGACATCCGTCGTGCCGCAACTGATCGCTGCACTCGATGGTCTCGACTGGCCGCGCAGCCTTCTCGACGTGAAACTCGTCTGCGAGGCCGATGACCACGAGACACTGGAGGCGATCCGTCAAGCCCGTCCCGGCCCCCATATCGAGGTGGTTGCCGTGCCGGCCATGGCCCCGCGCACCAAGCCCAAAGCTTTGACCTATGCACTGGCCGGTGTGCGGGGTGAATTCCTGACGATCTACGATGCGGAAGATCGGCCTCACCCGCAGCAACTCCGGGAAGCCTATCATGCCTTCCGTCTTGGGCCGCCAGACCTCGCCTGCCTGCAAGCGCCACTGGTCATCGGCAATGCCGGAGAAAGCTGGATCAGCGCAATCTTCGCGCTCGAATACTCCGCCCTCTTCCGCCGCCTCCTGCCGGCGCTCGGCTATTACCGCATGCCACTACCGCTCGGCGGGACGTCGAACCACTTCAAGACGGCACTGCTGAAAGAAAGCGGCGGCTGGGATCCCTACAATGTCACGGAGGATGCGGATCTCGGCATGCGGCTCTGCCGGATGGGATATCGTTCCTCGACACTGAGCTTGCCGACCTATGAGGACGCCCCGACGGAATTCGGCGTCTGGCTTGCGCAGAGGACCCGCTGGTACAAGGGCTGGCTGCAGACCTGGCTGGTGCTCATGCGCGAACCCCTGCGCACGGCACGCGACATGGGATGGCTGTCTTTCCTGGTTTTCCAGTTGCTGGTTGGTGGCATGCTGATCGCAGCGCTCAGCCATCCCGGGCTGATTGTCTTTCTCACGCTGCTTGCGATCTCCCTGATGCAGGTTCCCGTCGCCCAGCCGAGCCTCTTCACAACGATCATGCTCGCCATGGATATTTTCAATATCCTGGGGAGCTATGCCGTGTTTTTCGCGCTCGGCGCGACGCCGATGGACCGCAGCGAAAAGGCCGGCGTGGGCTGGAAATGGGCGATGATCCCACTCTACTGGATGGCCGTATCTCTTGCGGCATGGAAAGCCGTGATCGAACTCAGGCTGAAGCCGTTCCACTGGAACAAGACACCGCACAGGCCAAGTCGAGCAGCAACGAACCCCATAGCGGCCAATCAGCCATACCAGGCGGCCGAAGCCCTGACATCGTCATCTGACAGGGCGTGATCGCCGGCAACATGCGCGAATGAAAGCTCGGCTCCCCTTTCGCGCAGCTGTGTGGCGAGCAGTTCCGCTTCGATTGCCGACGGATCGTCCGCGCCTGCGAGGATCAGGACACGTGTACCAGACAGGTCGGCTTCAGGGGGATCGGCGAGCACCGGCACCGGCCTCAACAGCAGTGCGTCGCGAACGAGACCCGGATGCAGCAGCATTGCTGCTGCAAGCAGGTTCGCACCATTTGAATAGCCGGCAAAACGAAGACGTGCGGCATGCAGCCCATAGGCCTGGATCGCGTCCTCGACAAAAGCCGCGAGGGCGTCTGCCTCGGCGGCAATATCCTTCTGATCGAAATCCCGCGGACCAAACCGGCGGAAGAAGCGAGCTACCCCCTCCTCCGTCGCACGCCCCCTGAGGCCGATCAGCGTCGCGGACGGTGCGATCTTGCGCCCGAAGGGCAGAAGGCTCGCTTCGTTGCCGCCGGTACCGTGCAGGAGGACGAGGGTGGAGCCATCCGGCGTCTCCGGCTCGTGGATGCGATGCACGAAAGGCAGCTCGCGATAGATGATCCGCGGCTCTCCAGGCAGCCCGAATTGCGGCAGCATCGGCACGATGTCATCGGGGCGCAGATGGAAGTGATCGGGAATAAACAGCCGGCTGCCGAGCGTCTCCTGAGGTTCGTCCACGATAAAACCGGGCTCGTCGGAAGCAAGCTCGATCAATCCGCCTGCCGGCTCACGTACATAGAGCGAATAAAAGTACTTTCGGTCGTGCATGTTGATCATGTCGTGACCTGCTGAGCGCAACTCTACCGCCCTTGCCTCCACCGCACTGCGATCTGCCATACGCAAAGCGATATGATCGATCGCGCCAGTACCAGGCGCCGCCGGCCAGAAGCCGGTCGCATCACGAACGTCGACTGCCTGCCCATTGCTTCCCACCAGGCGCGTGATGGTGCCTTCGGTTCCAGCGACGGCAAAACCAGCGTGGCACGTGAGAAAATCGATGGTCTCGGGGCCCTTCTCGGAGAGCAAGGTTGCAGCTCTTAGACGCGTGACCGCATCCCTGGTCTTGACACCACGTACAGGCCAGGCCTCGACCGCCGTCGTACCGCAAAGCTTGACGATGATGCCGTCGGGATCGGTGAGCCGCAGCACCGGTTCGCCGAACTCCGATCCAGGACTTGTCATCGGTACGCCGAACTGCAGGGCGCGGGTCAGCCAGAAGCCGATCGCCTCGGGCTGGATCGCAAAGGCGATCTCGCTCGCGGCACCATGGCCAACACGTCCCGGCGAGCCGTCTTCCCAGGCGAGAAACGTCACTAGCGATCCGGGGCTCGCTTCGGCGTCACCGTAAAACAGGTGCAGCTGTGCGGCATCTTCGAAACCACCGGTCCGTTTAACGAGCCTCAGACCCAGGAAGCCGCAATAGAAATCGACATTGGCCTGGATCCTCCGGGTGATCGCCGTGATGTGGTGCAGGCCGCTGGTCATGCTCGTCTCCCTGTTCTACCCTCCCTTATAACAAATCGAAACAAGGAAAAGACCATGGTGAAATTGCTCGGCATTTCGGGAAGCCTGCGCAAAGGCTCGCTCAATACGGCGCTCTTGAAGGCCGCAGCCGGCCTGCCGGCCGAGGGCTATGTTCTGCAGACAGCCGGCATTCATGGCATTCCGCTCTATGACGGAGACCTAGAAGAGGCCGAAGGCATCCCGGCGGCCGTCACCGCCCTCAAAGAAAAGATCATCGCCGCCGACGGCGTGATCCTGTTCACGCCCGAATACAACAACGGCATACCCGGCGCTTTCAAGAACGCCATCGACTGGCTGTCGCGCCCTTCCTCAGACATGGCCAAGGTGTTCGGCAACAAGCCCTTCGCGCTGGTCGGCGCGTCTCCCGGCAATTTCGGCACATTGCTCAGCCAGAACGCCTGGCTCTCTGTCCTGCACACGCTTGGTTGCCGGACATTTTCGGAGAAACGGCTGATGGTGTCGCGGGCGCATACGCTGTTCGACGCGGACGGCAGGCTGACGGATGAAGCGACAGTAAAGCGGCTGACCGACCTGCTGGCTGCGTTCGCGCGGTTTGCTGGCAAATAGCAGGGGGTGGCTGGAGCGGGTGAAGGGAATCGAACCCTCGTATTCAGCTTGGGAAGCTGCTGCTCTACCATTGAGCTACACCCGCGACGGCCAGAGGAATCCAATAGTTCGCTGCTGGTGTCAAGCGCCGGCAGATGGCTTTGCCGGCGCCTTGGTCGTCACGGATGACGGAAGTGCTTGGAGAGTTTCAGGCCCTGCGCCTGGTAGTTCGAACCGAGGCCCGTGCCGTAGAGACCTTCCGGGCGTTCCTGCATGTGCTCGTAGACCAGACGGCCGATAACCTGGCCGTGTTCGAGAATGAAGGGCACCTCGTGGCTTCTGACTTCCAGCACGGCCCGGCTGCCGGATCCGCCCGCGGCCGCATGGCCGAAGCCGGGATCGAAGAAGCCGGCATAATGCACGCGAAATTCACCGACCAAAGGGTCGTAGGGCGTCATCTCGGCGGCATAGAGCGGCGGCACATGCACCGCTTCGTTCGACACGAGGATGTAGAATTCGTCCGGATCGAGGATCAGATCATTGCGACCACGGCTGTAGAGCGGCTCCCAGAAGTCGAGCACATCGTGGGCGGCCTTGCGGTCCACGTCGATGACGGAGGTGTGATGCTTTCCCCGGTAACCGATCAAACCGTCCGGGCCAGAGCCGGTCAGATCGATGGACAGGGCGATGCCGCCGCCCGAGACGTTCGGCATGTCGCTGGCCACCAGGGTTTCAGCCTTGTGTAGGTCGAGCAGTTCGGTCTCGCCAAGCAGGGCGTGGCCGACGCGGAAGCGGATCTGCGACAGGCGTGAACCGCGGCGCACGATGATCGGGAAAGTACGCGGCGAGATTTCCAGGTAGAGCTGGCCCTTGTAGCCGGCCGGCACCTTATCGAATTCCTGCGCGTAATCGACCATCACGCGGGTGAAGATGTCCAACCGGCCCGTTGAGCTCTTCGGATTGGCAGAGGCCGAGATCTCGGCCGGCAGGTCGAGGCTCTCCATCAGCGGCACGATGTAGACGCAGCCGGTTTCCAGAACGGCCCCCTGCTCCAGATCGATCTCATGAAGGGTCAGCTTCTCGAGCTTGTCGGCGACGGTGCTGTTGCGACCCGGCATGAAGCTTGCGCGAACGCGCATTGCCTTGCCGCCCAGACGCAGGTCGAGGCTCGCCGGCTGGATCTGGTCCTTGTCGAGCATGGCCTCGCTTTTCAGCTGGCCCTGACCGAACAAGGCGCCGATCGCGCGATCGGACAATATCCCGGGTTTCAAGGTCATGATCTCAATCCTGTTTGGGCTCGACAAAACCAAAGCCCACCAATTGACGCAAGGCCTGCAAAGGCGTAATTGCAGCCTTATCCCGTGGTGATTTGGCCGGTCGGCTTGCAGCCACGTTAAACAAGTGGCTAAATAGACCGGGTTCTTAAAACCGGTCCGTTCTCGCGACCGGTTTTTTTGTGTTCGAAAGGCACGTGCATGAGCAAGAACTGGCGCCCGGCCACCCAACTCGTCCATGGCGGCACGCTGCGCTCTCCTTATGGCGAGACGTCGGAAGCGATCTTCCTGACCCAGGGCTTCGTCTACGAAAGCTCGGAAGCGGCTGAGGCGCGCTTCAAGGGTGAGAGCGAAGGCTATATCTACGCCCGCTATGGCAGCCCGACCAACGACATGTTCGAGCGCCGCATGTGCATGCTGGAAGGCGCCGAGGATGCGCGTGCGATGGCATCCGGCATGGCGGCCGTTGCTGCGGCCGTGCTTTGCCAGGTCAAGGCCGGCGATCACATCGTTGCCGCCCGCGCGCTGTTCGGTTCCTGCCGCTATGTGGTCGAGACGCTTGCACCGCGTTATGGCGTGGAATGCACGCTGGTCGACGGGCGTGACCTCGCAAACTGGGAAGCTGCGATCCGCCCGAACACCAAGGTGATGTTCCTCGAAAGCCCGACCAACCCGACGCTCGAAGTGATCGACGTTGCCGGTGTCGCCAAGCTCGCGAACCAGATCGGCGCCAAGCTGATCGTCGACAACGTCTTTGCGACGCCGCTTTTCCAGAAGCCGCTGGAGCTCGGTGCGCATGTCGTCGTCTATTCAGCCACCAAGCACATCGATGGCCAGGGCCGCTGCCTTGGTGGCGTGGTGCTCTCGTCGAAGGAATGGATCAACGAGAACCTGCACGATTATTTCCGCCATACCGGCCCTGCCATGTCACCGTTCAACGCCTGGACGCTTCTGAAGGGCATCGAGACGCTTCCGCTACGCGTCAAGCAGCAGACGACGAGTGCCGCAGCGATCGCCGATTTCCTGGCGGAGCAGAGCGCCGTGTCCAAGGTCATCTATCCGGGCCGCAAGGACCATCCGCAGGCGGATATCATCGCCAAGCAGATGACCGGCGGCTCGACGCTGGTTTGCTTCGAACTCAAGGGCGGCAAGGAAGCGGCCTTCAAGCTGCAGAACGCGATGCAGATCATCAAGATCTCCAACAATCTCGGCGATGCGAAGAGCCTGATCACCCATCCGGCGACCACGACGCACAAGAACCTGAGCGACGAGGCGCGTGCCGAACTCGGAATTTCAGGCGGAACCGTGCGCTTTTCTTGCGGCATCGAAGATACGCAGGACCTGCTGGAAGATTTCGCTCAGGCCCTCAAGGCGCTCTGAAAGGCGTCCAAAGCGCTTCAGTATTGAAACATTTCAGCCGCGGGACGCATCGCGGCTGAGCAATTGACCTTGACGTAAGCAGATGCGTCGTTATCCCTTAAAAGCACGATGACGTTCGACGGTTGCTCTTGCTGCCGCCACAATGAGCGCCATGTCTAATGGAATCGAAGGCAAGCTTTCTCAGGGTTCAGGAATGTATCGCGCACTGACACGGGACATCGAGGTTCTGGTCGAACCTTACTATCTCGAAGAACAGTCGGACCCCGATGACAGCCGTTATGTCTGGGGCTACCGGATCGTGATCTCCAATCACTCCGCAAAGGCCGTGCGGTTGACCCACCGCTATTGGCACATCACCGACCAGAACGGCCAGGTGGATGAAGTCAGCGGCCCCGGTGTGGTGGGAGAGCAGCCGCGCCTCGATCCCGGCGACACCTATGAATACTCCTCCGGATGCCCGCTCGATACGCCGTCCGGCATGATGTACGGGACTTACCGGATGGAAACCGACGACGGCGAAAGCTTCGACGTCGAAATCCCGGCCTTTTCCCTCGACAGCCCCGGCATGGTGCGAACCCTTAATTGACGAATGGCAGTTGAGTTGGCAGACGCCAGCCGATATCTGGAGGCATCGAACCCGAAGCCGTCCAGAGGTCACAACCGGTATGAGCATTACCCATCTCGTCACACATAGTGGCGGCTTTCATGCCGACGAACTGCTCTCGAGCGTCATCCTAACGAAGCTTTATCCCGAGGCCGAGATCGTTCGCTCCAGAGCGCCCGAATGGATTACGCCGGCATCGGATCGCATCATTTACGATGTAGGCGGTGCCTATGACGCCGCAGCGCAGATCTTCGATCACCACCAGCGCGGTGCACCGCTTAGGGACGATGGTCAGCCCTACAGCTCCTTCGGCCTCGTCTGGAAGCATTATGGCCGCGCCTATCTGGCTGCCATGGGTGTGCCCGCCGGTCATGTCGAAGCCGTACATCAGGCCTTTGACACCAAGTTCGTTCTGCCGGTCGACCTTCTGGACAATGGGGCACTCAGCCCATCGACGGCCGGACCGCTTGCAGATCTCACTTTGCCGAGCCTCCTCGAAACCCTGAAGCCCGTCTTCGACGATAAAGCGCCTGGCGCCGACAACCGTGGCTTCCAGGCAGCGCTCTTGATCGCGCGCGCCGTCGTCGAAGCCGCGATCGCGCAACGG
>JAIXSF010000279.1 GCA_027484835.1 Rhizobiaceae bacterium
CAACTGGGGGACGTCATGTCAGACTACTCGGATATCGACAAGAAACAGGATCTCCAGATCCTGCATTCCATGGGTTACGCCCAGGAACTGGAACGGCGGATGAGTTCGTTCTCGAACTTCGCCGTCTCCTTCTCCATCATCTGCATCCTGTCGGGCGGCATCAATTCGCTCGCCCAGGCGACCTCGGGTGCCGGCGGTGCTGCGATCGGCATCGGCTGGCCGCTCGGCTGCTTCATCTCGCTCGTCTTCGCCGTTGCCATGGCGCAGATCAGCTCCGCCTATCCGACCGCGGGTGGCCTGTATCACTGGGGTTCCATCCTCGGTAACCGCTTTACCGGCTGGCTGACCGCCTGGTTCAACCTTCTCGGTCTCGTCACGGTTCTCGGTGCCATCAACGTCGGCACCTACTACTTCTTCATGGGCTCCTTCGGCACTCCCTATCTCGGGCTCGAAGACACGCTCGGCGTCCGGCTCATCTTCCTCGTGCTGATCACCGGCCTGCAGGCCCTGGTCAACCACATGGGCATCGGCCTCACCGCCAAGCTCACCGACTTCTCGGGCTACCTGATCTTCGCGACCGCCATTGCGCTCGCGCTGACCTGCCTCATTGCGGCCGACAGCTACGAAATCGGCCGTCTGTTCACCTTCTCCAACTATTCGGGTGAAGCGGGCGGCAATGTCTGGCCGTCGACTTCGGGCGCCTGGGTGTTCCTGCTCGGTCTGCTGCTGCCGATCTACACGATCACCGGCTATGACGCCTCGGCGCATACCTCGGAAGAAACCGTCAAGGCTGCCGTTTCCGTGCCGAAGGGCATGGTCTCGTCGGTGCTCTGGTCGGCGCTTTTCGGCTACATCATGCTGTGCTCCTTCGTGCTCATGCTGCCGAGCATGGAAGAAGCCGCAGCCCAGGGCTGGAACGTCTTCTTCTGGGCGATGGACACGCAGGTCAACGTCATCGTCAAGGACGTTCTCTACCTCGCCATCTTCATCGCGCAGTTCCTTTGCGGTCTCGCAACGGTCACCTCGGTGTCGCGCATGATCTTCGCCTTCGCCCGTGACGGCGGCCTGCCGGCGTCTTCGGCTCTCTCCAAGGTCAGCCGGAAGCATCGTTCGCCGGTTACCGCGATCTGGACGGGTTCGATCCTCTCGGTCCTGTTCGTCTGGGGTTCGTCGCTCGTCTCGATCGGTGAAACGCCGGTCTACACGATCGTCGTGTCCTGCACGGTCATCTTCCTGTTCTTCTCCTTTGCGATCCCGATCGCTCTCGGCTTCTTTGCCTGGGGCACCTCGAAGTGGAGCACGATGGGTCCGTGGAACCTGGGCGAGGGCATGTTCAAGCTGTTTGCCGTGCTTTCGATGATCGCCATGGCGCTGATCTTCGTCCTCGGCATCCAGCCGCCGAACGACTGGGCGCTCTACATCACGGTCGGCTTCCTGGTCGTCACCGCGATCGTCTGGTTCGCCTTCGAGAACAAGCGCTTCAAGGGCCCGCCGATCGGTGACGAAGTCGCAAAGCGTCAGGCCGAAATCGCTGCTGCCGAGCGCGCCGTCGGCCAAGCACACTAAAACGTCTGCGGGCCGGTTTCGGCCGGCCCGCCTTTACCGATTCAATCGCGGCCTCGGCCACTCAGTTCATGTTCACATTGGCGGACCACAGTCATGACCACCACTTACACATTCGAAGATCTGAAAAAGGACGTCGCTGAGGGGCGCATCGACACGGTTCTGGCGTGTCAGGTGGACATGCAAGGCCGTTTGATGGGCAAGCGTTTTCAGGCGGAGTTTTTCGTGGAGAGCGCCTACAAGGAAACGCATAGCTGCAACTATCTGCTCGCCACCGACATGGAGATGGACACCGTCTCCGGTTACAAGGCGACGAGCTGGGAAAAGGGTTATGGCGACTACACGATGAAGCCGGACCTTTCGACGCTGCGTCGGATCCCCTGGCTCGAGGGCACAGCGCTCGTGCTGTGTGACATGTATGACCACGCAACCCATGCCGAAGTGCCGCACTCGCCACGCGCGATCCTGAAGAAGCAGGTTGCCCGGCTCGAGGCAATGGGCATGAAGGCCTTCATGGCGACCGAACTCGAATTCTTCCTCTTCGACCAGACCTATGATGCGGCGCGGCTGTCCGGCTATCGCGACCTGAAACTGGTCTCCGGCTACAACGAGGACTACCACATCTTCCAGACCACCAAGGAAGAAGACGTGATGCGGGCGATCCGCAAGGGCCTGCAGGGTGCGGGCATCCCCGTCGAGAATTCCAAGGGCGAGGCGTCCGCAGGCCAGGAAGAGATCAATGTTCGCTACGCCGACGTGCTCACCATGGCCGACCGGCACGTGATCATCAAGAACGGCTGCAAGGAGATCGCCTGGTCCAAGGGCAAGGCCATCACCTTCCTCGCCAAGTGGCACTACAATGCTGCGGGCTCCTCGTCGCATATCCACCAGTCGCTGTGGAGCGCAGACGGCAAGACGCCGCTGTTCTTCGACGAAAAAGGCCAGTACGGCATGTCGGAGACCATGAAGCACTACATGGCAGGACTTCTCGCACATGCCGGCGAGTTCACCTATTTTCTCGCGCCCTACATCAATTCCTACAAGCGTTTCGTCGCTGGAACCTTCGCGCCGACCAAGGCCATCTGGTCGAAGGACAACCGCACGGCCGGCTATCGCCTTTGCGGCGACGAGACCAAGGGCATCCGCGTCGAGTGCCGCGTCGGTGGCTCCGATCTGAACCCCTATCTCGCCATGGCCGCTCTTCTGGCCGCCGGCATCAACGGGATCGAGAAGAAGATGGCGCTGGAGCCGGAGTTTACGGGTGACGCTTATGGTGCGCAGGGCGCCCGCGAAATCCCGAGGACGCTGCGCGCGGCGGCCGAAACGCTGCGTGGCTCGGAAATGTTGCGGGCCGCATTCGGTGACGACGTGGTCGATCACTATGTCCGGGCTGCCGAGTGGGAACAGGAAGAGTATGATCGCCGCATCACCGACTGGGAGGTGGCGCGCGGTTTCGAGCGGGCGTGACGAAAGGTGGCCTTGAGGCCGCCACGATGCCTCGCATATGGGTGTAAACATCGACAGCGGTCTCGGCCGCTGTCATCTCGTTCTAGAACAACAGGAAGACGATCATGACCATGATCCAATGCATATCGCCGATCGACGGATCGGTTTACGCCGAGCGTCCTGCGATGTCGCTCGAGGCGGCAACCGAGGCCGTGGCCCGTGCCCGCAAGGCCCAGAAGGCCTGGGCGCGCCGCCCGCTGGAAGATCGCGTGCAGCTCGTGCTGAAGGGCGTGGCCCGTCTCAACGAAATGTCCGACGAAGTCGTGCCGGAACTGGCGCACATGATGGGCCGTCCGGTGCGTTATGGTGGCGAGTACAAGGGCTTCAACGAGCGCTCCAACTATGTCGCAGCGATTGCTGCCGACTCGCTTGCGCCGCTGGTCGTGGAAGCGAGCGACAATTTCGAGCGTCGCATCGAGCGCGAGCCGCATGGCGTCGTCTTCGTCATCGCGCCGTGGAATTACCCTTACATGACCGCGATCAACACGATCGCACCGGCACTGATGGCGGGCAATACCGTCGTCATCAAGCATGCGACCCAGACGCTGCTCGTCGGCGAGCGCATGGTGCGCGCCTTCGTCGAGGCTGGCGTTCCCGACGATGTCTTCATCAACCTTTTCCTCGACCACCAGACGACGTCTGCGC
>JAIXSF010000383.1 GCA_027484835.1 Rhizobiaceae bacterium
ATGATGTCGTCTTCGGTGCAATTGTCAGCGCCGCAACCCTTCAGCACATCGCCATCGACGCCGAGATCGCCGAACTCGTTGATGATCAGCGCGATCTTCTTGCCGCCGGCATTCATCAGCATGTTGCGGATGATGGTGGTCTTGCCCGCGCCGAGAAAGCCGGTGATCACGGTGGCGGGGATCTTCTGCTGCAACATGGTTCAACCCTTCATTTTCAGCGGCAGTCCGGCCGCAACGAAATAGACTTCAGCCGCTTGAGCGGCGATGGCTTGGTGGAGACGGCCGGCGTGGTCGCGGAAGGCGCGTGCCATCTTGTTTTCGGGCACGATGCCGAGGCCGACTTCATTGGAAACGAAGATGACGGTGGCCTGGAGTTCCCCGAGACCGGCGGCGAGTGCCGCGCCGTCTGCGTCGACATCACGGCCCTCTTCCATCATCAGATTGGTGACCCAGAGCGTCAGACAGTCAACGAGGATGACGCGATCCGCCTTGTCGAGCACTTTCAATGCTTCGATGAGATCGAGCGGCTCCTCATGCGTCGCCCAGCCGTCATCGGCGCGGTCGGCCTTGTGAGCCTCGATCCGGGCACGCATCTCGTCATCCCAGGCGCGGCCCGTCGCAAGGTAAAACTTCTCGAGCTGAGAGTCTCGCGCCAATCCTTCGGCGAAACGCGACTTGCCCGAACGGGCACCGCCAAGAACGAGGATGGATCGGGATGGGGTCATGGCGCGCCGAGGTCCCGGACCGCACGCGGATGGCCCGCAGCGCATGTTTCAAACATGCGCGGAAATTCAAACGATGCCCGGCCCGAAAAAACGGACCGGCACCGTCGGGTCGACAAGGACCCGCGGATGCAAGACGTCGCCACGACAACCTCCGTGCTGGCAACGGGGAGACCTCCCCAGTGTGGGCACCATGCCCGTGGATGGCAGGTCTCCTGGCTCGCAGGTCGTGGTCCTTGAAAGGACCGTCGGGTTCTCCTCGCCTTCCCAGGGTTTGCGACAACACGAAAGAGCGGACGATTCGTAGAGAAAGAGGCGTCCTGCCCCGGCTGATCGTGCTGCCACCCCAGTGGCTTTTCCGTTCTGCCGCTTTCGATTGGCCGGTCGCACCCCGCGACCCGTCACCACCTGAAACGGCAGAGCGGATGGAGAACCCTCGCTGCAATACAGTCGCGGGGTCGGCTGCGTTCGACGTGCCTGGATGGGGTCCACGCCTTCGCATTCCCTTTTGCTCTCCGGGCAACATCTCTGTCATCCGGAAACCATCCATGATGAGGATTAGGCCGAGGTCGAAGCCAAGTCAATCACGGCAGCGGCGCCTGGATGCGTCATCGCGCCTCAAGCGTCCATCAAGGTGTTGCCGCACATGTCGGCGTCACCGCAGGGTCGCAATCAGGCCGAAGCCGGATCGTGCCGACGGCACCCTGTTCGACCGGTGTACCCTTGCCGATATCGGCAGCGCGTCGTGCAGGCTGTGCGGGGGTTGCGGGGCGGATCGTTGGCGTTTCCGAAACGGGGGGAGCTGCCATTTCCTGAGGTGTCGGTGGCGCCGGC
Organism: Rhizobiaceae bacterium; assembly: GCA_027484835.1. Taxonomy (GTDB): domain Bacteria; phylum Pseudomonadota; class Alphaproteobacteria; order Rhizobiales; family Rhizobiaceae; genus Allorhizobium. Next base: position 1,557 of record JAIXSF010000383.1, read on the forward strand.
TTGGGCGGTGCGGCGACGACGACTGGTTTTTGTGCAGCTGGCTGCGGGGCAACCGCAGCGGCCCGCGGCGTTGCGGCCGGGGCATTCGGCATGACCACCGGCGCGGGATCGGAGGCCAGGCGCGTAGAGATGGTGCGGGGCGGCAAGGACTTGCGGACACGTGGTGTGTTCAGGGAGAAGGCGAAGCGGATCCGGGCCGTGATTTCTTCGGCCAGCGCCTGGCGCGCCCAACGCGGATCGTCGGTCGGGCTATTGACCCTGAAGGCCCCCTTGGCGACCGGCTCTCCCGTTTCGACCGAGACTGCAGTCACGGTGAAGTTTGCCTGGGCGAGGCGGCGACGGGCTCCTTCGCCGAAACCGACGCGATCGATCTTGACCATTAGCACGACACGTTCGGCACCCTGCGGCGCCCGTGTGGCGGCAATGGCGGCAGAGACGCGGCGGTCGACACTCTCGAGCAGATCGAGTGGAACCCGTGCATCGGCCATCACGGTCACGTTGCGGACGAAATAGACGAGCGGTCGATCGATGCTCCGCCCCTGGAGGAGTGTGCAGGAGGCCAGCAGCATGACCAGGCCGATGGCGGCGGCGATGCGAAGACTGCGAGCGGACATGACGACCCCGGGCTGATGATTCTGGACCAGCCTGACAATTCGCCATTTATGGTTAGTGGACCGTTAACTTGCCGACTGAAGAGCGGCAAAGAGCGATGCGGCCGATGCAAATTCGCCGTATCGCGCGTCACGCCGCGCCTCGGCCTCGGCATCCGCACCCCAGTGCTCGATCGTCCAGTCTTCGTCCAGATGGGCGAGCGACCAGACCTCGTCGAGATCGAGGGCGCCTTCTGCAAACGCCAACGCCAGGACCGCGGAGCCCGTCAGCGTGGTGACGACGTTGAGCGCGGAGATCTGGAACGGGTCGCGGTAGCGATCAAGCGCCCGTGCATAGGCGGCAATCGCCTCCGCCGGCTGTTCCTGGTGCATCACGCCTTCGACCAGGTAGAGGCGGGCGCCATGGGCGGTCGCGATCCAGGAGAGCACCGGATCCCAGCGGGTCGCCTGCCGGTCGATCAACTCCTTCGGGCCATCGGCGCGGTAGCAAAGCAAATCGCTGCCCGCGAAGCGGACGATCTCGTCGAAAACCGCATCCAGACTGTTGGTCACGGCGTCGATCGCCGTATTGGCGAGCTTGGTGATCGGCATGGTCGCCGGATCGATGTGCTCCCCCTGCCCGGCCCATTCGGCCACCACCAGTTCGGCTGCCTCGCGCGTCGGCAGCGTCAGGAGGTTCTTGGCGGGGGTCTTGACCGACTTGCCGTCGAGCGTGATCGAGAACCCGTCCTCGCGCGTCTCGATGCCGACGCTCTCGTAGAAGCGCTTCGGCAGTGGCCGCTTCATCTGGATCTGCGCCCGGCGCACCGGGTCCTCATGGCTGGGTGCCGGGATGAAGGTCCCGAAGATATCCTGGCTGAGTTCGTCGCGCATCAAAGGCTCCTAGTGGATATAGGCCAGAAGGTCGGCGGGGCGCTCGACCACGGCATCGGCTCCGGCCTTCCAGAGATCGTCGGCCTTGGCATAACCCCAGGACACGCCGATCGCGGTTGCACCGGCAGCCTTGGCCATCTGCATGTCGTAGATCGCGTCGCCGATGACGATGGTTTCGCGCGGGGCGATGCCGGCTTCGTCACAGCATTCGGTCACCATGGCCGGGTGCGGCTTTGAAGGGCATTCGTCGGCCGTGCGGCAGAACAGGAAATGGGGCTTCAGCCCATGGCCTTCAAGGATCATTTCAAGGCCACGGCGCGACTTGCCGGTAACGGCGCCGAGCCAGATGTCGTCACGCGCGATCAGGGCATCCAGAACCTGACGGATGCCGTCGAACATGGTCTCGCCAAAGCCGGAGTCCCGGCGGACATCGGCGAAGATCTTCTTGTAGTGGGCCGCCATGGAAACGGCCTCGTCGTCGGCATGTGGCTTGCCATCCATACGGGCGATCGCGATGTCGAGCGTCAGGCCGATGATCGACTTCGTCGTCTCAAGTGCCGGCTCCGGCTTGCCGAAGGCGATGAAGGTGTGGCGCATGACTTCATGGATCAGGCCGGCGCTGTCGACCAGCGTCCCGTCGCAATCGAACAGAACCAGTTTCATTCGACGTCCCTGTCGCCATCACGCTGGTCGAGGCCGAGCAGGTTCCAGGTCTGGACCATATGCGGCGGCAGCGGTGCGGTGACCTTGAGGCGGCCGCCATTCGGATGCGGCAGGTCGATGAAGCGCGCATGCAGGTGCAGGCGCTTCTGGACGCCGCCCGGGAAATCCCAGTTGTGGTCGTCGATGAAATACTTTGGGTCACCGATGATCGGGTGACCGATGTGCAGCGCATGGACGCGCAGCTGGTGCGTGCGACCCGTATAGGGCTCCATTTCGAGCCAGGCGAGGTTCTGAGCTGCGGTATCGATGACGCGGTAGTAGGTCACCGCATGGTCGGCTCCCTCTTCGCCATGCTTGCAAACCCGCATACGGTCGCCTTCATCGGTCTGGTCCTTGGTAAGCCAGGTCGAGATCTTGTCCTCGTGCTTGCGCGGCACGCCCTTTACCAGCGACCAGTAGATCTTCTTGGTGTCCCGCTCGCGGAAGGCGGCCGTCAGCTTCTGGGCGGCACCGCGCGTACGGGCAACGACCAGAACGCCGGACGTGTCGCGGTCGAGGCGATGCACCAGGCGCGGCTTTTCGCCCTTCTTGCTGGTCCAGGCTTCGAGCATCTTGTCGATGTGCCGGTTGAGACCCGAGCCACCCTGTACGGCAAGACCGGCCGGCTTGTTCAACACGAAGACCTTCTCGTCTTCATGCAGCAGCATGCGGGACAAAAGTTCATGGTCGTCGCCATGTTTCAGGTCGTGGCTGGCAATCGGGCCAGTCTTCTTGGCGTCGACGTCCATGGGGGGAACGCGCACGACCTGGCCTGGCTGGACGCGGGCATCGGTCTTCACGCGACCGCCGTCGACGCGCACCTGACCGGAGCGCAGAAGCTTCTGCAACGCGCCGAAGCCCAGACCCGGATAATGGATCTTGAACCAGCGGTCGAGCCGCATGCCCGCCTCGTCGGCTTCCACGGTAATATGTTCGATGCCTGCCATCAGGTTACTTTCTCGCTCGGGTTCTCCACCCACTTGTCCCGTGCCTTTAGTAAATTTCGGCCCGAAAGGGAAAGCAGAAATGCAGGCAATCGCCTCAGAACAGGCTGCGACCCAGGGCGAGCCCGCCGAAAGCGGCTGCGAGCGAGAGCAGCAGGCTGGCCGCGACATAGGCAAAGGCCGAGAGGCTTTCACCGCGCTCGAACAGGGCCATGGTGTCAAGCGAGAAGGAGGAGAAGGTGGTGAAGCCGCCGAGGAAGCCGACCACCAGCAGCAACCGCATCTCCATGGGTGCCGAAAACTTGCGCGCCACCAGTTCTGTCAGAAGGCCGATGGCGAAGGAGCCGACGATGTTGACTGTCAGCGTGCCCCAGGGAAAGGCGGGCCCCAACCAGCGGGTCATGGCGATGCCGGTCATGTAACGCGCCACGGATCCGGCAGCACCGCCAATTGCCACGAGCAGGATGTGAAACATGAATACCTCCGGCTTGAACGCCTCGCCGAGCCGTTCAAGCCGCTCGAGATCGCCACGTCAAGCCTTGGCTGATGCGAGAAACTGCTGCACGAAAGCCGCGAGCGCCGTCCAGTCGGTGAATTCGTGGTCTCTGGTGACATCGGTCGGGGCATTCTCATGCGCGGCCATGCGGCGAATGATCCAGCGCTTGAAGAAGTCATATTCACGGTAGCGCAGGGCCCCTGCCGCGCGGTGGATCAGCCTTGGCTTCCAGCCGGTCTCCGAGAGCAGTGTGTCCGGGAAATGCGTCGCTTCCTCGCGCTCTTCCTCGAATTCACTGCGGATGAGCATGGAGACGGACACGAAGGCCGAGGGCACCGTGTTCAACCAAGCCACTTCCTGGCCGACATAGGCGGCGAAAGATCCTGGAAAGCGGGCCGCATGCACCGGCGCACAGAGGATTGCCGCGACAGGATGCTCCACCGCGTATTCCCCGCCCAATGCCGTATCGAACAGCAGTGCGTGGTTCCCTGTGCTTTCGACCGCTGACGCAACTGCCTCGGCGATCTTGCGTGTCTGGCCTTCGACCGTTGCGTAACCGACGAGAATGATCATGTCGCTTCTTCCTCCGCGCTGACGGATACCATCATACGCCAAGCCGCCATTCGCGCCTTGATCTGGCGCAAAACCAGCGCAAATCAGGAGGTCAGCACAACCATTACACTTTTATTCAATTGCCCTTATTCGACTTAAAGATGCATAGATAACCGTGGTTTATGATAATGTCGTTATGTAATATCTGGAAAACGCCCCATGACACAGGTTGTCACAGTCTCTGCCCATACAGCGGCCTATGCAATGGAACCGGTGAAGCCGCCACAGCGCGTCTCCCGTGCTTCCTACGTAGAAGAGCATACGCGTCTTCTGGCTCAACAAGCCGCGCAGAGCGACGACCTCAGGCTGCGGGCCCTGGTGAACGTGGTACAGCCACCGGCGCTGGCGCTCTACTTTCTGACATCAACGCAGCAGCAGTTCGAGCAGGCGACGCTGAAGGAAACGATCGAGGCCTACAAGAGCTCGGTGGCCTGAGTTCAACAGACGCCCATTCAAAAAGAAGCCGCGACCGATGCACGGTCGCGGCTTCTTTCGTCTTTCGGATGCAGTGTAGATCAGTTGCCCCTGGCCGAACCGACCGGAAGGGCCACGTCAACGGCACCGGCCTTCTCGAAGGTCAGGGTCACGTTGACGGTCGCACCTTCCTTGAAAGGCTCGGAAACCTTGAAGAGCATCAGATGCAGGCCACCCGGCTTGAGCTCGACGGTTTCGCCGGCGGGGATTGCTATGCCATCATTCAGCTGGCGCATCTTCATGACGTCGCCTTCCATCGCCATCTCATGAAGTTGGACTTCACCGGCCACAGCTGACGTCGCAGAGAGGAGCCTGTCGTCCTCGCCACCCTTGTTGGTGATGGTAACGAAGCCACCACCCACGGGCTGGCCGGGCAGCATGGCCTTGGTGAAGCCTGCGGTCAGCTCGAGGTTTCCGGCTGTCACTGGCTCGAAGCCGCCCGGATTGGCAGCTGCCATGTGATCGCCATGGCCGGAATGCTCGCCATGGGCGCCATGCGCTCCGTGGCCTCCGGCGGCGGCCTGCTCGGCAGGGGCAGCGTGCGCGCCGTGAGCGCCGTGACCGGCATGGGCATCGCCTTCGGCGGCCACAAGCTTGAGGACGGGCGCCGGACCATCCAGATCATGCGGATCCTGCCCTGGAGCTGCGATCTGCTCCCAGGAGACCTTTCCGTCCGTACCGCAGAGCTGGACGGTCGGGAAGGCCAGGCCGACAGCCGGGTCACCGCCGGCGATCTTTCCATAGACGGTGAACGTATCGTAGAAATTGTCCGGCAGCTCGCCATTCTTGAAGCGGATCTCGACCGGGCCGGATTTCACCTGCTTGCCATGATTGTCGTAGGCATTCTGGTAGTCGCCATCGATGACCTCGATCTCCCAGCCCGGCTTGGCCATCGGCTTGGCCGAGATGAAGCCCTCGGGCAGCTTGATCTGCACTTCATTGGTCGCCTTGCCGTCGCAACCATGCGGCACCTGCAGTGTCGCCGCGACATAGGAGCCGACTGCAGCCGGTTCGTTGGCGAAGGTGGCATGGGCCAATACCGCGGTCGTCGAGGCGAGCGTGGCGAGGGTGGTCGCGAAAATGATCTTGGTCTTCATGGGTGTCTCTCCTTGCCGCGGTTCTTCTTGCCCGGCGGCAGTCGTCGTTCTTGGTCGAGTGTGGAATTCGATCAGACGAAAAGCGGCGGACCGCGCAAGCGCGGCCGCTCGAGGAGATGGCGCGAACTGTTGACCGATTCGGAAGGTGCCACGGTCACGTGGCTTGCGAACCGGTCGATCAGCCAGGACTGGTCCGAAGGTTCCGGCAAAAGAACGGCACTTGCGAGACGGCATGCTTCGCAATCGGACGTGGGCATTGCATGCTTCTGTCCCTGGTCGGCGATGCAAAGGTCAGCGAAGCTGCCGTCCGGCAGGACATAGGCGATCGACTGGACATCGGTTGCCATGGCTGCCGGGGTCCGATGGCCAAAGCCGACCGACAGAAAGACCATGGCGCACAGAATGCGCAGGATCATCGTCGCTGTCTTGACCTTCGGCGTCATCATCGTCCCCGTTTCGATCATCGCTTTAACCCGATGCGCGAGCCAAGCCAAGCGGCGAGATGCCGCGCCATCTGCTCACAGCCCATCTTTGCAGCAGCCGAGACACGACGCCCGAGCGACAATTATTTGTTCGGCAGCGACGCGCCCTCTTGCCAAGCCACCCCGTCGCCAGATAATGCCTGCATGACCTTGTTGGGAGAAACCGGTTCATTCCGGTGCCGAAGGAGCAACCGCCCCGGAAACTCTCAGGCAAAAGGACCACAAGGCGTCGACTGCACTCTGGAGAGAGGCCCGTTTCCACAGCGGGCCAAGCCGAAGGGATAACAATCTCAGGCACAAGGACAGAGGGGGCTCATGAACCGGCACAACCGTGCCCAGACTTGAGCAAGCGCGTGAGCGCGAACCCGGAGGCGACGTCTTGGACGATCAGACCCAACTGAAACGCACCCCCCTTTACGATTTTCATGTGTCGCTTGGCGCCAAAATGGTGCCCTTTGCCGGCTACGACATGCCGGTGCAATATCCGGCCGGCGTGTTGAAGGAACATCTCCACACCCGAACTGCGGCCGGCCTCTTCGACGTCTCCCATATGGGCCAGGTCGAAATCGTCGCTGCCTCCGGCACCTATGATGATGCCGCCAAGGCGCTGGAAACGCTGGTTCCGGTCGACATCCTCGGCCTAAGGGACGGGCGCCAGCGCTACGGCTTCTTTACTGACGAGAATGGCGGCATCCTCGACGACCTGATGATTTCGCGGCTTGGCCAACGGCTGCTGGTCGTCGTCAACGCCGGCTGCAAGGATGCGGATATCGCGCATCTCAGGGCAAAGCTTCCGGCAGGCGTTCAGGTTCTCGTGCATGACGACCGCGCGCTTCTCGCCCTTCAGGGGCCGAAGGCGGAAGCCGTTCTCGCGGCGCTCAACCCCGATGTCACCGCCATGAAGTTCATGGACGTGCGTGAACTGTCTCTGGGCGACATCCCCGCCCTCGTCTCGCGCACCGGCTATTCCGGCGAGGATGGTTTCGAGATCTCGGTGCCGGCCGATCGCGCTACCGAACTCGCCCGGTCGCTGCTGGACCAGCCGGACTGCCAGCCGATCGGGCTCGGCGCACGCGATTCGCTGCGGCTCGAGGCCGGCCTCTGCCTCTATGGCAACGACATCGACACGACGACGTCGCCTGTCGAAGCTTCGATCGAATGGGGCATCCAGAAGGTCCGCCGCTTGGGCGGCGCCCGCGAAGGCGGCTTTCCGGGTGCCGAGCGCATCCTCGGCGAACTGGAGAATGGCGTTTCCCGCCGCCGCGTCGGGTTGAAGCCCGAGGGCAAGGCGCCGGTGCGTCCGCCGGCCAGGCTGTTTGCCGATGCCGAAGGCCAGAGCGAGATCGGTCACGTCTCGTCCGGTGGCTTCGGTCCGAGCGCGGAAGGTCCGATCGCGATGGGTTACGTGCCGACCAGCATGGCCGAACCCGGCACCCAGGTCTTTGCGGAGGTCCGCGGCAAGTTCTTGGCCCTTACCGTCACCGCCCTTCCTTTCGTCACACCCACCTACAAACGCTAAAAAAGTCTCCGGAGAGAACCTATGTTGAAATTCACCGCTGAACACGAATGGCTGAAGATCGAAGGCGATGTCGCGACCGTCGGCATCACCACCCATGCCGCCGGCCAGCTCGGCGATCTCGTCTTCGTCGAACTGCCGGATGAAGGCACCAGCTTCAAGAAGGACGGCACCGCCGCGACCGTCGAGAGCGTCAAGGCAGCCTCCGACGTCTACTGCCCGCTCGATGGCGAAATCGTCGAAATCAACCAGGCGATCGTCGACGATCCCTCGCTTGTGAATTCCGATCCGGAAGGTGCCGCCTGGTTCTTCAAGCTGAAGCTCGCCAATCCTGCTGACGCCGACGCATTGCTCGACGAGGCCGCCTACAAGGAGCTGATCGCGTAATGACAACGGAATTCCAGTTCACGGACTACGATCCTTACGACTTCGCCAATCGGCGCCACATCGGTCCCTCGCCCGCCGAAATGACCGAGATGCTGAAGGTCGTCGGCTATCACACGCTCGACGAACTGATCGACGCGACCGTCCCCGGCTCGATCCGTCAGAAGGTCCCGCTCACCTGGGGTGCGGCGATGACCGAGCGCGAGGCGCTCGACAAGCTGCGCGAGACGGCGAACAAGAACAAGGTCCTGACCTCGCTTCTCGGCCAGGGCTATTACGGTACGATCACGCCGCCGGTCATCCAGCGCAACATCCTGGAAAACCCGGCCTGGTACACGGCCTACACGCCCTACCAGCCGGAAATCAGCCAGGGCCGCCTGGAAGCGCTCCTGAACTTCCAGACCATGGTGACGGATCTCACCGGTCTCGACGTAGCCAATGCTTCGCTCCTTGATGAGGCCACTGCGGCGGCCGAAGCCATGGCGCTCTGCCAGCGCAGCGCCAAGTCCAAGGCCACCGGCTTCTTTGTCGACAAGGACTGCCACCCGCAGACCATCGCGGTCATCCAGACCCGCGCCGAGCCGCTTGGCTGGACGGTCACTGTCGGCGATCCCTTCACCGACCTCGATCCGACGGAAGTCTTTGGCGCGATCTTCCAGTATCCGGGCACGCATGGCCATGTGCGCGACTTCTCCGGCCTGATCGCCCGGCTGCACCAGACCGGTGCGCTGGCTGCTGTCGCGGCCGACATTCTCGCCCTGCTGCTCCTGAAATCCCCCGGTGAAATGGGTGCGGATATTGCCATCGGCTCGACCCAGCGCTTCGGCGTGCCCATGGGTTACGGCGGTCCGCATGCGGCCTATATGGCGGTCAAAGATGCGATCAAGCGCTCGATGCCCGGCCGTCTGGTTGGCGTCTCCGTCGATGCCCGCGGCAACCGCGCCTATCGCCTGTCGCTGCAGACCCGCGAACAGCATATCCGCCGCGAAAAGGCCACGTCGAACATCTGCACCGCGCAGGTTCTGCTCGCCGTCATGGCCTCGATGTATGCCGTCTTCCATGGTCCGAAGGGCCTGAAGGCGATTGCCCAGCAGGTGCACCAGAAGACGGTCATCCTGGCCAAGGGTCTGGAAAAGCTCGGCTATACGGTGGAGCCTGAATCCTTCTTCGACACGATCACCGTCGAAGTCGGCCACATGCAGGGCCTCGTCATGCGGGCGGCCGTTGCGGAAGGCGTGAACCTGCGCAAGGTCGGGGACACCAGGGTCGGCATCGCGCTCGACGAGCGTACGCGTCCGGCTGTGCTCGAAGCGGTCTGGCGCGCCTTCGGCGGCAGCTTCAAGGTCGAGGACTTCTCAGCCGACTACCGCCTGCCAACGGATCTGCTGCGCACCAGCGAGTATCTCACGCATCCGATCTTCCACATGAACCGCGCGGAAAGCGAGATGACCCGCTACATCCGCCGTCTCTCTGACCGCGACCTCGCGCTCGACCGGGCGATGATCCCGCTCGGCTCCTGCACGATGAAGCTCAACGCCACGGCTGAAATGCTGCCGATCACCTGGCCGGAATTCTCCGACATCCATCCCTTCGTGCCGGCCGATCAGGCGCTTGGCTACAAGGAGATGATCGACGATCTCTCGGAAAAGCTCTGCGCCGTCACCGGCTACGACGCGATCTCGATGCAGCCGAATTCCGGTGCCCAGGGCGAGTATGCCGGACTTCTGACGATCCGCGCCTATCACCTGTCGCGGGGCGATACCCATCGCACGGTTTGCCTGATCCCGACCTCGGCGCATGGCACCAATCCGGCCTCGGCCCAGATGGTCGGCATGACGGTGGTGCCGGTGAAGTCGAAGGACAATGGCGACGTCGATCTCGACGACTTCCGCGCCAAGGCGGAAGAGCATGCGGCAAACCTCTCCTGCTGCATGATCACCTATC
>JAIXSF010000187.1 GCA_027484835.1 Rhizobiaceae bacterium
GCGCTCTCCTACGATCACCGCATCGTCGACGGCAAGGAAGCCGTCACCTTCCTCGTTCGCGTCAAGGAAAGCCTTGAGGATCCGGAACGCCTGGTTCTCGATCTCTAAGGAGACCTCACGATGGAGCCGGTATCCGCTTCCGCCTCTCCGCTCGTCATGCTCCTTGCCTGGAGCGTGGTCCTGCTGGTGGTGCATGTCCTCGCGCAGGGCATGCTCGCCACCAAGGAACTCGGGTCGGCGTGGAATGCCGGGCCTCGTGATGACAACAAGCAGCCGGCGGGAAAGCTCGCCGGTCGTGCTGCCCGGGCTTCGTCGAATTTCCGCGAGACCTATCCAGCCTTCGTGGCTCTCGCTGCCGGGCTGCTTTTCACCGGTGAGACCTCGGGCCTCGGGCTTACCGGTGCGATCGTCTGGTTCGTCGGGCGCATCGTCTACTACCCGCTCTACCTCGCCGGCATTCCTTATATCCGCTCGCTCGTCTGGACCGGCTCGATGGTTGGCCTCGGCCTGATGTTCCTCGCGCTGGTGTTTTGAGGTGGATCATGGGCGCGTCATCAGGGGCAACCGTTCTTCTTGCCGCGCTTGCGTTCTCTCAGGCGGCGTCTGCCGCTGAGTGCCTGATTGAAAAAGCCACTTACCGGGAAGCCGAAACCGGGGTGGAACTGGTTTTTGCCGCGGCGAGCGGTGAGAATACACCGGTCACCCATGGTTTCCGGACCGAGATCGGCAAATTCAAGCTCAATGGCCATGTCCTCTACGATCCCGAGATCGAGCGCCCGATCGGCATGCTGATGAACAATTGCCCCGATGGCGACGTCACCGGCGCGACCATTGCCGCCTGCACCGTCTGGAAGGGTATCGTCTACGCCGTCGATGAAAAGACGGGTCATGTCGACCTTCTGCCGCCTGAGGGTGCTAGCGCCCCCGATGTTCTTCTTCTGCCCGGCTTCGGCCCGGCCATCCTGTCGTCGGTGGTCGGCAAGGACATGGAGACCGGCCCTTGGGATGTCTTCGAGTTCAAGGGATGCGCGTCATGACAGGCCGTCCGCTTCTCTTGGTCACCGGCGGCAGCCGTGGCATTGGTGCTGCCGTCTGCCGAAAGGCCGCCGCGCAAGGTTATGACCTGCTCGTCAACTTTCGCTCCGACTCCTCTGCCGCAGAAGCCGTCGCCGCCGACTGTCGCGCGCTTGGCGCCAATGCCGACATTGTTCAGGGCGACACCGCCGATGAACAGGGCATCGCCGCCATCTTCGCCGCTGTCGACCGTCTTGGACTGCTTCATGGTCTCGTCAACAATGCCGGTATCGTCGATGTCACCGCGCGGGTCGATGAATTCGACCGGGCGCGGCTCGATCGCATGTTCGCCGTCAACGTTATCGGCAAGATCCGTTGCGCGACGGAAGCGGTGAAGCGCATGTCGACGAAGCATGGCGGCAAGGGTGGCGTAATCGTCAATATCTCGTCCATGGCCGCCGTGATCGGCAGTGCCTCGCAATATGTCGACTATGCTGCGGCCAAAGCTGCGGTGGATACCTTTACCGTGGGCTTGTCCCGCGAAGTCGCGACCGAAGGCATCCGGGTCAATGCCGTTAGGCCCGGCATTATCGACACCGACATCCACGCATCCGGCGGCCTGCCGAACCGTGCCCGTAATCTTGCGCCCATCGTTCCGATGCAGCGCCCGGGCACGGCGGACGAGGTGGCCGACAGCGTTCTTTATCTCCTCTCGCCTCAGGCATCCTATGTGACGGGTGCCCTCTTGAATGTCAGCGGCGGTCGGTAACCGTCGAAAACGAAGGAAGCTTCCCATGTCTTATGATGTCATCGTTATCGGCTCCGGCCCCGGCGGCTATGTCTGCGCCATCAAGGCGGCCCAGCTCGGCATGAAGGTTGCCGTGGTCGAGAAGCGCGCCACCTATGGCGGCACCTGCCTCAACATCGGCTGCATCCCGTCCAAGGCCCTGCTGCATGCGTCGGAAGTCTTCCACCACGCCGCCCATGGCATGGCGGACCTCGGTGTCGAAGTCGGCGCACCGACGCTGAACCTTCCGAAGATGATGGCCCACAAGGACGCGACCGTGAAGTCGAACGTCGAGGGCGTCGCATTCCTCTTCAAGAAGAACAAGATCGACGGCATCCAGGGCACGGGCAAGATCCTCGGCGCCGGCAAGGTTGAGGTGACCAACGACGCCAGTGAAGTCCAGGTTCTCGAAACCAAGAACATCGTCATTGCCACCGGTTCCGACGTTGCCGGCATTCCGGGCGTTGCCGTCGAGATCGATGAGAAGATCATCGTGTCCTCGACCGGCGGTATCGCACTGGACAAGGTCCCGGCCAAGATGATCGTCGTCGGCGGCGGTGTCATCGGCCTTGAGCTTGGCTCGGTCTGGTCGCGCCTCGGCGCCAAGGTCACCGTCATCGAATATCTCGATACGATCCTCGGCGGCATGGACGGCGAAGTCTCCAAGCAGTTCCAGCGCATCCTTGCCAAGCAGGGCATGGAATTCAATCTCGGCGCCAAGGTCACCGGCGTCGAGAAGTCTGGTGAGGGCGCCAAGGTCACGTTCGAGCCGGTCAAGGGCGGCGAAGCCCAGACGCTCGACGCCGACGTCGTGCTCGTCGCGACCGGCCGCAAGCCCTACACCGCCGGCCTCGGCCTCGAAGAATCCGGCGTTGCGCTCGACAATCGTGGCCGCGTCGAAATCGACGGTCACTACCGCACCAATGTTGCCGGCATCTATGCCATCGGCGACGTGGTCAAGGGCCCGATGCTCGCCCACAAGGCGGAAGACGAAGGCGTGGCGCTTGCCGAAATCCTCGCCGGTCAGCATGGCCACGTGAACTACGAAGTCATCCCGGGCGTCGTCTACACCCAGCCGGAAGTCGCTTCCGTCGGCAAGACCGAGGAAGAGCTGAAGGCCGCAGGCGTCGCCTACAAGGTGGGCAAGTTCCCGTTCACGGCGAACGGCCGCGCCCGCGCCATGCTGGCCTCCGATGGCTTCGTCAAGGTTCTCGCCGACAAGGACACGGACCGCGTTCTCGGCGTGCACATCATCGGTCTCGGCGCCGGCGAGATGATCCACGA
>JAIXSF010000036.1 GCA_027484835.1 Rhizobiaceae bacterium
CGGGTCAGATTGTTGTCGATGCCCCAGCAGAGGCAGGCCGCCGCAATCCACAAACCGCCGGGATCAAGCTCAAAGCCGCCACCATCGAATGACAGGACGGGCGCGCCGACAAGAATCGCGAGAGCGCCGATCAACAGGCGGCGATCGACGTTTTCGCGAAACACCAGCCAGGCGATCAGCATGGTGGCGAGCCCCTCGAGATTGAGGAGCAGGGAGGCGGAAGAGGCTGTCGTCAGCGACAGGCCGAGCATCAGGAAGAGCGGCGCCATCACGCCACCGAAGGCCACGACCGCCGCAAGCCAGGGAAGTTCGGACCGCGACAGCGGCGTCTCGACCCGCTCAAGCCCGATCAGCGGCCGCCCCCAATAGACGATCGCCAGACCGATCCCCGCACCAAGATAAAGGATGCCCGCCAGAAGCCAGGGATCGACGCTGCCGAGCAGCCATTTGGACAGAGGTGCGGAAGCACCGAAGAGCACCACGGAGCCCAGAGCGAGCGGGACGCCGGGAAAGAGATGGGCGTGATGATGGTGGTCCATGCGGGGAGCTTACAGGCAATGTGGGCGGCGTACAGTCCCTCGTCGGCATTGATAGTCGGGTCACCGCATGGTTGGCTCGGATCGTGCCGGCGGCGTAACCGTTGTCATGGGGCGCTGTCATGCTCGTCCTCGGGTTAAACCCGAGGATGTCTCGAGCATCCGCGACCGTCGAATTGACTGCGACGTGAGTAGATCCTCGGCACTAGGCCGAGGATGACGGCAGGCATATGAGCGTGCCCCTCAGCCCCGCCGATAGACGAAGCGCTCGAAATCCGCGGCCTTGCCGCGCCCCGTGATGTCGAAGCAGAACATGCCGGCGAAGGCGCCGGTAAACGAGCCGTGTTCGCCGAAACCGCCTTCGTCGGAGACGACGCCGGCGTCGAGGATGGGGCCGACGGCCTGCCAAGCGCCCTCACCTGCCTCCCGCCAGAAGAATTGCAGGTCGTTGTCGATGATCTCCATGGCGAGATCGATCGCCCCATCGGGGATCGACTGGCCCATGCCGATCGGGAAGGTCAGATTGCCGGAGGGGTAGTCACCCGGGCAAGACAGGATGATCAGCGAGCGGCCGAGCTTCTCGTCCGTGGAGACCCCGAGCGCATGGAATTTGTAGCGGTTGTAGTAGTGGGTCAGACCCGCGACCTGCTGATAGGTTTCGGGCGAGAATTCCAGCCGCGTCTCGGCACGGAAGCGGTGATGCTCCTGACGACGGGCGACCAGCGACTGTTCGAACCAGGAGCCTATGCTCTCGCGCCCGAAGAGGCGCAGGCGCCCCGCCCGCTCGCTCAGACTGAACAGGCGCTCCGGCTGCGGCGTGCGCAGCCATTGGAATTCCATAGGTAAGTCTGCGCTGTCGAACGTCCTGACGATCTCGACCGGTTCCTCGCGTTTGACTGCGCCATGAGGTGCCGGCACCTCGACGGATGGCACGACACCGCCCTGTTCGAGATAAAGCCAGCCGTCTTCCTTCCAGACGCATTTCTGCAGACCCGTTTCGCGGCCGAGCGTGCAGCGGCGCTTCGGGGCCATGGGGCGGCCGCAGAGATGAGTATGGTAGACCTGGCCGTCCGGCGTCTCGACATATTGCCCGTGGCCGGCGCGTTGCAGCACAGCTTCCGGATTGTCCTTCGAGGTGATGAGATGCGTGTTCGGATGTATCTCGTAGGGGCCGTCGATCGAGCGGGAGCGCGCCATGGTCACGACATGGTCGTAACCCGTGCCGCCCTCGGCGGTCGTCAGGTAATACCAGCCATTGCGCTTGAACAGATGCGGGCCTTCAACGAGACCTTGGCTGCTGCCCTCGAAGATGTTCCTGATCGGGCCGATGAGCTTTTGCGTCTTCGAATCCCATTCCTGCAGGAGGATGCCGTCGAACTTGGCATGGCCGATCGTGTTGCGCGCCTCGGGGCGGTGGTTCCACTGCATGTTGAGGAACCACTTGCGGCCGTCGTCATCGTGGAAGAGCGAGGGGTCGAAGCCGGAGGAATTGACGTAGATGGGGTCCGACCACGGGCCTTCGATCGACGGTGCCGTGACGATGTAGTTATGCGCGTCCTTGAACGAGCCCTCGAAGCGCTTCACGTCGGTATAGACGAGCCAGAACAGCCCGTCGGCATAGGACAGGCAGGGCGCCCAGACGCCGCCGCTATCGGGATTGCCGCGCATGTCGAGCTGGCTTGCGCGGGTAAGCGGACGGGTCACAAGCTCCCAGTTGGCGAGGTCGCGAGAATGGTGGATCTGCACGCCCGGAAACCATTCGAAGGTGGAGGTGGCGATGTAGTAGTCGTTGCCCACGCGGCAGATCGACGGGTCCGGATTGAAGCCCGGCAGGATGGGGTTGATGATCATGGCGTGTGTTTACTCCTGCCTGATAGCAAATCATGAATAGGTTTGCCCCTCATCCGGCTACCGCCACCTTCTCCCCGTGAACGGGGAGAAGGGCAGTGCGGCCACCGTCTCCGCCTTCTCCCCGCTTGCGGGGAGAAGGTCCCGGCAGGGGGATGAGGGGCAACTTCGATGTTACTTCTTCTTCCGCGGCGGGCCCTTGCGCTCGGCAGAGGCGGCCCAGATGTTGATGTCGGCGTCCTTGGCGAAGACGTCGATTTCGGCGAGTTCTTCTGCCGTAAAGTCGGGCGTCTCGATCGCCTTGACGCAGTCCTCCACCTGAGAAGGCTTCGACGCACCGATCAGCGCCGTGGTGATGTGACCACCCCGCAGCACCCAGGACAGCGCCATCTGCGCCAGAGTCTGGCCGCGCTTCTCGGCAATCTTGTTGAGGCCCCGGATGTTTTCGAGATTGCTCTCGTTGAGGAAGCCCGGGTCGAGCGACTTGTCCTGCGTCGCGCGGGTGCCTTCCGGAATGCCGTTCAGATACTTGGACGTGAGCATGCCCTGAGCGAGCGGAGAGAAGACTATCGAGCCGACGCCCAGCTCTTCCAGCGTGTCGATCAGCCCGTCTTCCTCGATCCAGCGATTGATCATCGAATAGCTTGGCTGGTGGATGAGAAGCGGCGTGCCGAGGCTTTTGAGGATCTCGTAGGCTTCGCGGGTGCGCTTCGAATTGTAGGAGGAAATGCCGACATATTGCGCCCTGCCCGACCGGACAATGTGATCGAGCGCGCCGCAAGTCTCTTCAAGCGGCGTATCCGGGTCGAAGCGGTGCGAGTAGAAGATGTCGACATAATCGAGGCCCATCCGCTTCAGACTCTGGTCGCATGACGCGATCAGGTACTTGCGGCTGCCCCATTCGCCGTAGGGACCCGGCCACATGTTGTAGCCGGCCTTGGAGGAGATGATCAGCTCGTCGCGGTAACCCCGGAAATCGGTCTTGAGGATCTCACCAAAGGCTTCTTCCGCAGAACCGGCCGGCGGGCCGTAATTGTTGGCGAGGTCGAAATGGGTGATGCCGAGGTCGAAGGCCTTGCGGCAGATCGCCTGCTTGATGGCATGCGGCGTGTCGTTGCCGAAATTGTGCCAGAGGCCGAGCGAGATCGCCGGCAGCTTCAGCCCGCTCTTGCCGCAGCGATTATAGGTCATCCGCTCATAGCGGTTTTCGGCGGGGGTATAGGTCATGGATGGTTCTCTCCCGGAAGGTCATGGTCGCATGATTGCCCCTCATCCCCCTGCCGGGACCTTCTCCCCGCATGCGGGGAGAAGGGGGCAAGACG
>JAIXSF010000415.1 GCA_027484835.1 Rhizobiaceae bacterium
CGGGACGAAGTCGCCCCTAGCCAGAGCGCCGCTTACTGACGGAAGAGTGTCAGGATGCTTTCGGAAGAGGTGTTGGCGATCGAGAGCGACTGGATGGCCAGCTGCTGCTGGGTCTGCAGGGCCTTGAGGCGGGTCGACTCTTCGTTCATGTCGGCGTCGACGAGACGGCCGATACCAGAGTCGATGGAGTCGGTAAGGCCCGAAACGAAGTCTTCCTGCATGCCGATACGCATGGAGATGGAACCGAGCGCTGCGGCGGCGCTGGTCATCTGCTGAAGGCCGTATTCGACGAGCGCAAGGGCTTCCTGCATGCCGGCCGTCGTCAGGCCGGTGATGTCGAGCTGATCGATCGAGACGGTGCCGATTTCGGCAGCGCCTGCGCCCTTGGCGCCATCGTTGTCCCAGTCGACGAAGGCGTCGAAGGTGCTGGACGGGCTACCGAGGATACCGGAATTGTAGTCGATGAGGCCGTTTGCGTCGCCACCGAACAGAACAGTCATGCCGTCTGCAGTGGTTGCATCCAGCGAGTAGGTGGTGGTCGAAACCGACACGTTGCCGCCGGAGTCGCGGATGAAGCCGGAAACAACAGTGACGTTTTCGGGTGCGGTAACTGTGTCTGCGCCGGTCGCAACCCAGTTCTGGCCGGAGAAGCTTGCGGATTCAGAGATCGAGCGAAGCTGTTCCTGCAGCTGATCGATTTCTTCCTGGATCTTGTTCTTGTCGACACCTTCTTCCGTGGCGGCGACAACCTTTGCTTTGATTTCTTTCACGACCTCGATGGAGCTTTCCATCGCGGCGTAAGCGGTGTCGATCTTGGCAGCGCCGAGACCGAGGGCGTCCTGAACGGCGGAAAGCGCCATGTTGTCGGACCGCATCGTGGTCGCGATGGACCAATATGCGGCGTTGTCGGCAGCGCCACCGACACGGAGACCGGAGGATACACGTGCCTGTGTGTCCTGCATCTTGGTGTCGATCGAGCGGAGGGTCTGAAGTGCAGCCATCGCTGCGTTGTTCGTCAAAATGCTGGTCACGGTCGTGTCCCTTAATGGCTAGATCTGGGGACATCCCGGTCTTTCCGGGAACGATGAAGCGGCCTAATGCCCTTAACCAGTTCTTCGTCTTGGTTAACTCATCGTTACATGACCTCATGTAATCGGGTTATGGTTAACGCCTGGTTAATCGGAATTGAAAAATTCCTTAAGACGCAAAAAGCCGCCCCGGAGGGCGGCTTCGATACTTGATCTCTTCAGTCTTAACGGAAGAGCGAGAGAATGACTTCCGAAGAAGAGTTCGCGATGGAGAGCGACTGGACGGCCAGCTGCTGCTGGGTCTGCAGTGCCTTCAGGCGGGTAGACTCTTCGTTCATGTCGGCGTCAACCAGGCGGCCGATACCGGAGTCGAGCGAGTCAGACAGCTTGTTGACGAAATCTTCCTGCAGTTCGATGCGCATGGAGATCGAGCCGAGGTCTGCACCGGCGCTGGTCATGAAGGCCAGAGCTGCATCGACGAGCGTCAGGGCTTCGGCCATGGCTGCGCCGTCGAAACCGTTGATGTCCAGGGTGTAAACCGACATGCCGCTGACTGCGGATGCGGCGGCATCGGTACCCGCGTTGGCGGCGTTGAAGTCGGTCGTGGTGTAGCCGGCGGCGGTGAGGCCGAGGATACCCGTCGTCGTGTCAACAGCACCGGCAGCGTCGCCACCGAAGAGAAGGGTCATGCTGCCGGCCGTCGTTGCGTCCAGCGTGTAGGACGTGGTCTTGACGGCGACGTTGTTGTTGGCGTCGCGGACAAAGCCGGAAACGACGGTCACGTCAACGGTGGTGCCGACCGTGGCGGTGTTGACGCCGCCGGCGATCCAGTTTTCACCCGAGAAGGAAGCTGCGTCGGCGATCGACTTCAGCTGGCCCTGGAGCTGGGTGATTTCTTCCTGAACCTTGGCCTTGTCGACGCCTTCTTCGGTGGCGGTGACCAGCTTGGCCTTGATTTCCTTTACGACGTCGATGGCGGATTCCATACCTGCATAGGCGGTATCGATCTTGGAGGCGCCGAGGCCGAGGGCGTCGGATACCGACGACAGAGCCATATTGTCAGAGCGCATGGTGGTCGCGATCGACCAGTAAGCGGCGTTGTCGGATGCTTCGCCGACGCGCTGGCCCGACGATACGCGGCCCTGGGTGTCTTCCATGCTGCTGCCGATCGAGCGCAGCGTCTGGAGTGCCGACATGGCGGCGATGTTGGTCAGAATGCTCGTCATGGTAGTATTGCCCCTTGAATGGCTGACTAAGAAGGGACATTCCGGTCTCACCGGTAACGGCGCACAGCATCATGCCTGCTAACTGGCTGAATTTTAATAGTTAGCTCGCCGCTTCGATAGGCCTAGATAAAACTATCAAGGTTAATGAAGACCTAAACGAAGCTCGGAAGCGAACTTTTTTTGAATATTTTTGCAACCTTCACGCGTGCGCGCGCGTAGCAAATCATGATTAATAAAACGCAAAGGCCGCGTTCGTTCCCGAACGCGGCCTTTGGCTTGCCTCTTCTCCAGATCAGCCTCCGGACGATGAAGCGACCCCTTTGCACGCCTCTGGTCAGCCACCAAGGCATAACGGCATCGGGGTAGTCTGGCCGGCCCATTACGGGCCGGCTTGTTCTTGCGATTAACGGAAGAGCGACAGGATGTTCTGCGAGTCGTTGTTGGCGATCGAGAGCGCCTGGATTGCCAGCTGCTGCTGGGTCTGCAGGGCCTTGAGGCGGGTCGACTCTTCGTTCATGTCGGCGTCGACGAGACGGCCAACGCCCTTTTCGATGGCGTCGGACAGCTTCTCGGCGAAGTCGCTCTGCAGGTCGACGCGCTTGGAGAGCGAGCCGAGTTCTGCGCCAGCGCTGGTCATCTTGTCCAGTGCGAGGTCAACGGATGCGAGAGCTACGTCAAGATCGTTGGCCTCGACGTCCAGGTCGGTGATCTTGATCGAAGCTACGGCAGCCGCTGCGCCGCTGACGGTGACATTGTCGGTGCTGGTCAGGATGGATTCCTGTGCGGCATCGACTTCGCCCTGCGCGTCGAAGCGGTACAGGAGGTTGTTCTGGCCGAGCGTGTAGGTCGTCGTCTTGACGCCGACATTGCCCGATGCGTCACGGACGAAGCCGGAAACGACCGTCTTGTCGCCCGCAGTTTCGACTGCCAGCCAGTTTTCGCCGTTGAAAGACGAGCTCTTGGCAATCGATTCCAGCTGCTCCTTGAGCTGGTCGACTTCTTCCTGGATCTTGGCCTTGTCGACGCCTTCTTCCTTGGCAGCGACAACCTTGGCCTTGATTTCCTTCATCACCTCGATTGCCGAGTCCATACCGGCATAGGCGGTGTCGATCTTCGCAGCACCAACGCCGAGAGCGTCGGTCACGGCGCTCAGAGCCATGTTGTCGGACTTCATGCCGGTCGAGATCGACCAGTAGGCGGCGTTGTCCGAAGCCTTGGAAACCTTCATGCCGGTCGAGATGGCGTTCTGCGTCGATTCCATGTTGGAAGCGATCGAGCGCAGGGTAGAAAGCGCGGACATCGCGCTGGAGTTGGTCAGAATGCTGGCCATATCAATTTGTCCCTTAAACGAGATACAGGAGGGGACATACCGGACTTACAAAGCTTACCGGTCACGGACGGTCGGCATCATGCCATTTGGTATTTTTTGTTGTTACCAGACCCGTCGTGCGAGCTCCAAACTCGCAGTCAAATCTTGCCAAGTTCTTTAGATTTGGGACCCGGTCCGGGGGCGGTAAGAATGTGGTGAATCGCCGGTTAGAGAGCGTAGTAAACCACCGGTAAGCAGGCGTGGTTAACGCTTACGCAAAGGATCGAACCAGGCTTCCCACAAGGAGATTCCAGCCATCAATCAAGACGAAGAACAGGATCTTGAATGGCAGCGAAATTGAGGTGGGCGGAAGCATCATCATACCCATGGCCATGGTGATGGTCGCGACCACCATGTCGATCACGAGGAAGGGCAGGATGATCAGGAAGCCGATTTCGAAACCGCGGCGGATTTCAGACAGCATGAAGGCCGGGATGAGCACCCGGTAGTCGACCTTGCCGTCGACGATGGTCGCCTGGCCACGCTCGTTGGCGATGTCAACGAACAGTGCCAGATCCTTGTCACGGGTATTGGCCGTCATGAAAGTCCGAAACGGCTCGGCGATGAGAGCGACGGCCTCACCTTCCGTAATCTGATTGCTCAGGAGCGGCTGAACCCCCTCACGCCACGACCGATCCATGGTCGGTGCCATGACATAAAAGGTCATGAAGAGCGCCATGCTGGTCAGGATCATATTGGAGGGGGTGGTCGACAGACCCATGCCGGATCGCAGGATCGAAAAGGCGATCAGGAAACGCGGGAAACTCGTCACCATGATCAGGATGCCCGGCGCAATCGAGAGCACCGTGAGCAGACCGAACGTACGAATGATCCACGCCGCCACCGATCCATCGATCGGGGTGTTGAAAATATCCGTCGGCAACTGCTGTGCTACAGCCAGTTGCGGCGCCATCATCATGACAGCGACGAGGAGGACAAACCGAATCATTCGATCACGAGCGTTCTGAACATTACCTTCGATACGCGGCCTTCCGAGCGCAGGTCAACTCGCTCCTGAAGGTCATCCTTGAGATATTGAAAGCCCCTCGGCCCTTCGACCTGCTGGAGCGAAACCGTCCTGAGATAAGCCAAAATATCTTGGTGGACCTCCTCGGCGATCTTAACATCCGGCGGGCCATTGAACATCAGAGCAACTTCAAGGCGGATCCAGTTTTCCGAGGGATAGGCAAGGTTGGTGGTGATCGGCTCGAGGGCGACCACGCCATTGGCCTCGGTGGAGATCTTGGGCAGCCCCTCCTCCTCCTTCTTCGCCTCACCGCCGCCGTGTTCGCCGGCTGCCGCAGCCTCGGCCGCCTGGGCGGCCTCCTCAGCCTGCTTCACCTGGGGGGCTAGCATGTTGCCGATAACCCAGCCACCGCCACCGCCGACTGCGGTCAGAACGACGAGAGGAATCACCAGGCCCATGATGCCTGACTTCTTCTTGCCTTCGCCTTCCTGCGACTCTTCCATTTTTCTGTCCTCGGATCCGGTCAGAAGGGCGAGTAGATGTCGACGACCTGCTGGCCAATCGGCGGCTGCTGGACTTCGGTCAGGCGGCCACGGCCACCATAGGAGATGCGCGCTTCGGCGATCCGGTCGTAAGAGATCTCATTGTCGGCGTTGACATCCTGGGGACGAACGATACCGGCGACGTTCAGGATGCGCAGTTCGTGGTTCACGCGCACTTCCTGCGAACCGCTGATCAAGAGGTTGCCGTTTTCGAGCACGCCGGTGACGACGGCTGCCACCAGAAGGTTCAAGCGCTCCGAGCGTTCGGTCTTGCCGGCTCCCTTGGAGCTCGAGTTGGAATCGGTCGAGAGGTCGCCGGAAGTTCCCGTATCCGTCGAGAAGCCGAGGAAATTGGAGACACTCGCACCCCAGCTCAGACCCGTGCCATTGGTGCGGCTTCGATCCGTCTTGTTGTCGAACGACGCGCGATCGTTGATCTCGATGTTGACC
>JAIXSF010000165.1 GCA_027484835.1 Rhizobiaceae bacterium
CGCGCCGTGGCCGGCGAGGGTATTGACGAGCGTCGACTTGCCGACACCGGAGGAGCCGACCAGCGCCACCGTCTGGCCCGGACCGCACCAGGGCATCAGGGGGGTGATGGCTTCAGGCGAGCGCGCATTGACGATGACGACGGGCAGATCGCGCTGCAGGCCACTGGCCTCATCGGCAAAGGGAGATGCGTCCTCGACGGTGTCGGCCTTGGTGAGAACGATGACAGGCCGGGTCCCCGCCTCGTTTGCCATGACCAGATAGCGTTCCAGCCGCGCGGCGTTGAAATCCGCATTGCAGGAGGTGACGATGAACAGCGTGTCGACATTGGCGGCGGCGAGCTGCTGGCCGAAGGCGCCTTCCGTGCGTCGCTGTAGGACGGTCTGTCGATCCAGGCGACGTGCGACCAGTCCGGTAAAGGATGCTGCGAGCACCCAGTCGCCCACGGCAAAATCGGCCGTATTGCTGTTGGGCGGAAGTTCGATCTCCACAGGCCCGGTGCTGTCGATCGCTTCCAGACGGTCGCGGTGTACCGAGGAGATGCGGCGCACCAGCAGATCGGCTTCGTCAGCTCTGACCTGCTCGGCGAAAAAGGCGCCGAAGCCAAGCCGGGCGAGGGCGGCAGTATCGTTAAGGCCGGTCAAGGGCGGATCACCGGGGTGAGACGTAAAGCCATGGGCACTTTCAGCGTTGAGATCGGAGATTGACGCTTCTCATAGCGCACAAAGTCGTCGCTGACGCGGGAAATCGTCCGCGCCATCCCTCGCAGGTGCCGGATATACGATCAGGCCTTGAGTTCCGCCGGCTTGACGGTGGCGACCGGCTGTCGGCGCGGCAGCCGCGCAAACATCACGGCATTGCCGGCGAGCGTCAGCGCAAGACCCACCATGGCGAGCGGCGTGAAGTGATAGTCCTCGTAAAGGCTCGACAGCGTCAGCGCGACGACCGGGAAGAGCACCGTGGCATAGGCGGCCTTTTGCGAGCCGATGCGCGAGACCAGCATCAGATAGGTGGTGAAGCCGACGACGGAGCCGATGACGGAGAGATAGACGAGGGCGACGAGATAGGTCTGGTTCGGCGGCAACACGATCGGCGTTCCGGTGATGCCGATCAGGGTGAGAAGCGCGAGAGAGCCATAGCTCATGCCCCAGGCATTGGCGGTCACGGGCGCAATGCCTTCGGCGCTGTTGCGGCGGGACGCCATGTTGCCGAAGGAAAAGAACAGCGTGCCGAGGGCAGAGAGGCCGATGCCCTTCCAGCTGTCCGGATTGACGGCGATGAAGATCTCAGGGGCGAAGAGCAGGGCAAGCCCGGTGGCGCCGAGACCTGCGGCGACCAGCGTGCGCGGCTTAATTGTATCGCCGAAGAAGATCCGGGCATTGACGGCGTTGTAAACGGTGGCGAGCGAGAAGACGACGGAGATGAGCCCCGAGGGCACATAGCTTGCTGCGTGATAGAAGCAGAGAAAGTTGCAGCAGAACAGCGACAACGCCTGGACAAGGATGAAGGGCTGCTGCTTCAGCGTCGGCACCTTCACGCGACCTGTCAGCGCCAACACGCCGACAAGCACGAGGGCGGCAAGCGCGAAGCGATAGAAGACCGACACCAGCACGGGCACCGGCCCGATCTGCAGGGCGATGGCGATCCAGGTCGTGCCCCAGATCAGCACGGTCGACGAGAAGAGAAGAAGATTGGTCATGGATTGCGCCTCGCTTTCGGGAGGCAGGTAACGCCGCACGCCCTGTCAGTTCTTGCATGATCTTGCGGTGAACTTCGGCCTGTCGGCCAAAGGCACCCGATTGGTGATGGCACAGCACGACAACCGCGCTAGAATGCGATGCGATTTCTTGAAGGCTATCCATGCTGCACACCGCCACCGTTTTCGGCTCCCTGTCCGCCTCGTCCCGTGCCGAGCGTGGGGAAACGCTTGACCTTGGCGAGGGCCGGGCAAGCGCGATCTGGCGCAACAGCCATGACCGCATGCGCTACGAGCGGACCGACGGGCATACCTTCAGCTGTTATCTACGCGGCGGCGATGGCACGCGAAGGATCGATGCTGGCAGCATCGCCGGCTGGCCGGGGGCGCTCTGCATCATGCCGCAAGGGGCCTCGTCCGAATGGGAGATCACCGACAACTTCGAATTCGTGCATCTCTACGTCGCCGACGAGGAGCTGCGCCGCCTCTTTTCCGAGACGTTTGATCGGGACGCGCGGCTGATGCTCGTGCCAGAAGCGACCTTTGCCGAAGCGCCAAGACTGGCGGAAGCGCTGGTGCATCTGGCCACGGCCACGCAGGGCGGCGACCGGCTGCTTGCCGAACAGGCGATCGTCTCCGCCGTCGGGCAGCTGTTTGTTGACCCGCGTTACGGTGGCGAACGGCGCCCTGTGCTGCGTGGCGGCCTGGCACCTGTCCTGCGGCGACGCCTCGTCGAACATATCGAGGCGAGCCTCGATCAGACGATCTCACTCAAGGATCTGGCGAAGCTCGCCGATTTGAGCGAATTCCATCTGCAGCGGATGTTTCGTGCCAGCTGCGGCGTCTCCCCGCATGACTTCATCCTCAACCGCCGCATCGACCGCGCACGGCATATGCTGAAAGGCAGCGAGCCGATCGCCCAGATCGCCTCAGCCTGCGGTTTCAGCAGCCAGAGCCACCTGACCCGCATGTTCAAGGCCGTCACCGGTACGACGCCATCGGCCTATCGCCGGGCCGTCAGCGGCTGATTATCCCATCGCCTTCAATGCCCGCGCCAGCACCCGAAAGGGACGTGCATCGCCCATATGCGCCACGTTGAAGCGCATGAAACCGTCGGCCGCGAGCGAGGGGCTGAAGACATTGCCGGGCGCCAGCACCACGCCCTGGGGCAGGGCGGCCTGGGCAAGCGCAGTCGAGCTAACACCATCAGGCATACGGCACCAGAGATAGGGGCCGCCACGGGGCGTGAGAACCGGGGTGATGCCGAGGTCGCCGAGACGGGTGGCGACCGCACGCCGCTCCGTATCCAGGCGGCGATGCAGCTGGTCGAGATGCTTGCGATATCCGCCGCTTGAGAGCACGCTGTGGATGGCCTCGGTTGCGACCTGGCTCGGGCCGCCGAACTGGATCGCGACCTGCAGGTCGGTCAAGAGCCGGATGCGCTCGGGATCGGCGGCGATGAAGCCGGTGCGCAGCGAGGCTGAGATCGTCTTGGAAAAGCTGCCGATGCGGATGACCCGGGAAAGCCCGTCGAGGGTGGCGAGCGTGATCGCCGGCTCCGGCTCGAAATC
>JAIXSF010000016.1 GCA_027484835.1 Rhizobiaceae bacterium
AAAGGGTCAATAGCCGGGACGACCCGGCCAACGAAACCACTGGAGATGACAATGCATATCCGACGTTCCCCCGAAGAGATCGCCGCCAACCGGGCGCGCTACGAGGAGCATCAGAAGAAAGGGCTGGAATTCGCACCGAAGGCGCTGCCGGCCAAGAGCGCAAAGCCCGCGCCCGCAATCGCTGCCGACAAGATCGTGCACCAGGAAAAGCTGCCCGGCGGCTGGTACTGGTGGACCCGCGTCAAGGCCAACGAGACGCTGCGCATCGCGCTCGAGGAAGGTGTTTCAATCGTATCGGTCGTCGCCTGGAACGCCGAGGACCCGACCGAGCGCATGAACCTGCCCGATACCGTCAAGGTCCAGTGGACCACCGGGCTTGGAAAGGGCCGCGTCATCTTCTCCGACATGGGCAAGGTCATGTTCTCGATCACCGAAGACAGCTGCGGCGCCCATGACGTGCTGATGGGCGGCTCGACAGCCTCATCGAACGCGGGGAAATATGCCGGCCAGAACGGTCCTGATCTGCGCAACACCCGCGACAACTTCGTGCTGATCGCCACCAAATCAGGCCTCGACAAGCGCGACATTCCGGCCGCTCTCGCCCTTTTCGCACCCGTCCGTGTCGATGCCGATGGCAAATTCGAGTGGAAACCGGATCTCGTGTCCGAGGGCGACTATGTCGATCTGCGTGCCGAGATGGACATGATCGTCGGCTTCTCCAATTGCCCGCATCCGCTCGACCCGAACCCGGTCTATGCCCCCAATCCCGTCAGCATCCTCAGGATCGCGGCCATTGAGCCCGCGGCGGATGACCTCTGCCGAACCGCAACCGCAGAAGCCATCCGTGGCTTTGAAAACAATGCTTTTGCGGCCCTGTGAGAGGAGAGGTGACCATGACCAGTTTTATCCAGACCTCTGCCGCCCGCACTCTCTCCAACACCACGCAGGATCACTATATCGCTGCCGAAGCACCCTTCTCGACCTTCATCAAGAAGGGCCAGGTGGTGCGCATAGAGGACAGCTATGGCCAGCAGGCCGTCGATACGCTGTTCTACAACGCCCATGATTTCTCCGAGCGCTATTCGAGCCAGGACACCATGCGCGAGCAGGGGGCTGCCTACATCTCCACCGGCACCAAGGTGATCTCCAACGAAGGCCGGGTGATGCTGACGGTGACTGCCGACAGCTGCGGCCGACACGATACATCTGCCGGCGCCTGCTCCTGCGAAAGCAACACGGTCCGCTTTGGCCACTACACGAAATACCTGCATGCCTGCCGCGACAACTTCGTCATCGAGGTTTCCAAACACGGCATGAGCAAGCGCGACGTCGTGCCGAACATCAACTTCTTCATGAACGTGCCGATCGAACCCTCAGGCGAAATGACCATCGTCGACGGCATTTCCGCCCCCGGCGACTATGTCGAGCTGAAGGCGGAGATGGACGTGTTGCTCGTCATCTCCAATTGTCCCCAGATCAACAACCCCTGCAACGGCTTCGATCCCACCCCGATCCGGGTGCTCGTCTGGGACGACGAGGCAGCCTGATGTTCAAGAAGGTTCTGATTGCCAATCGCGGCGAAATCGCCGTGCGCGTCATCAAGACGCTTCAGAAGATGGGGATCGCAAGCGTTGCGGTCTATTCCGATGCCGACCGTTTTTCAAAATCCGTGCTGATGGCTGACGAGGCGGTGCGCCTCGGCCCCGCACCCGCCAGCGAAAGCTACCTCAACGTCGACGCCGTGATTGCCGCCTGCCGTCAGACCGGTGCGCAAGCCGTGCATCCCGGCTATGGCTTCCTCTCGGAGAACATCGGCTTTGCCGAGCGGCTGAAGGCGGAAGGCATCACCTTCATCGGCCCGACGCCGGACAACATCTCCGCCTTCGGCCTGAAGCACACGGCCCGCGAACTGGCCAAGGCGAGCGGGGTGCCGCTCTTGCCCGGCTCCGGCCTGCTCGACGGCCGGGAAGAGGCGCTCTCCGCAGCGGAGCTGATTGGCTATCCGGTGATGCTGAAGTCGACAGCCGGCGGCGGCGGTATCGGCATGCAGCTCTGCGACAGTGCCGAGGCGCTTGCCGCAGCCTTCGACACCGTCCAGCGCACGGCAAAATCCAGCTTCGGCGACGCCCGCGTCTATCTCGAACGCTTCGTCTCCAAGGCCCGCCATGTCGAGGTGCAGATCTTCGGCGACGGCAAGGGCAGGGTGATCGCGCTCGGCGAACGTGACTGCTCGCTCCAGCGACGAAACCAGAAGGTCATCGAAGAAACGCCGGCCCCCGGTCTGTCCGATGCCGTGCGCCAGCGCCTGCATACGGCAGCCGTGTCGCTCGGCCAGCAGGTTGCTTACGCCTCCGCCGGCACCGTTGAATTCATCTATGATCCCGCCCGCAAAGAATTCTACTTCCTCGAGGTGAACACGCGTCTGCAGGTCGAGCATCCTGTCACGGAAGCCGTCTTCGGTGTGGATCTGGTCGAATGGATGATCCGCCAGGCCGCCGGCGAAGATGTGCTGACGGGCAAGGAAAGCCTTGTGCCGACAGGTGCCGCGATCGAAGCGCGCGTCTATGCCGAAAGGCCCCATGCGGGTTTCCGCCCGAGTGCCGGCCTGCTGACGGAAGTTGTCTTCCCCAAGGGCGTCCGTGTCGACGGCTGGGTGGAAACGGGAACCGAAGTCACGCCTTTCTACGATCCCATGCTCGCCAAGGTGATGGTCTCGGGCGCGGATCGGGATACGGCCATTGCGGCGCTCTCCTCCGCGCTGGAAAAAACCTCGCTTGCAGGCATCGAGACCAACCTCGAATATCTAAAGGCCATCGCCGCCTCCGACCTGTTCCGCAGCGGCGATGTTGCGACCACGGCCTTGAAGGATTTCGCCTTCGTGCCCGATGTCGTCGAGGTGATCGCGCCCGGTGCCCAGTCGAGCCTGCAGGAACTCCCGGGCCGCATCGGCCTCTGGCATGTCGGCGTGCCGCCCTCGGGCCCGATGGACGAACGCTCCTTCCGCCATGCCAATCGGCTGGTCGGCAACCACGATCATACGGCGGCCCTGGAACTTACCGTCT
Organism: Rhizobiaceae bacterium; assembly: GCA_027484835.1. Classification (GTDB taxonomy): domain Bacteria; phylum Pseudomonadota; class Alphaproteobacteria; order Rhizobiales; family Rhizobiaceae; genus Allorhizobium. The sequence continues at coordinate 3,063 of JAIXSF010000016.1, forward strand.
CCGGGCCGGTGCTGAAATTCTTCTCCGATACCGTGATCGCGCTCGCCGGCGCGGTGATGCCGATGAAGCTCGACGGCGTCGAGCTGCCCCATAATCAGGCGGTCCAGATCAAGGCCGGCCAGACGCTGGCCATCGGCAGCATTGCCGGTGCCGGTCAACGCGCCTATCTGGCGGTATCCGGCGGCTTCGACGCGCCCTTGGTCATGGGCTCCCGCGCCACCTTCGGTCTCGGCCAGTTTGGCGGCAATGCCACCGGCACGCTTCGCGCAGGCCATGTCTTGCGCCTGGCCCGCCGGAACCAGATCAATGTCCTGCCGGCAACGGAACCGGCGGAACTGACCCGCGAATGGTCAGTCGGCGTGCTCTACGGCCCACATGGTGCACCCGACTTCTTCCTCGAGGAAGACATCGAGACACTGTTCTCGACGCCTTACGAGGTACATTTCAATTCGGCGCGCACAGGTGTGCGTCTGATTGGCCCGGCCCCCAAATGGGCCCGCACCGATGGCGGCGAGGCGGGGCTTCATCCCTCCAACCTGCATGACAATGCCTATGCGATCGGCGCCATCGATTTCACCGGCGACATGCCGATCATCCTCGGCCCTGACGGCCCAAGCCTCGGCGGCTTCGTCTGCCCTGCAGTCATCGCCCGCGACGAGCAGTGGAAGATGGGCCAGTTCAAACCGGGGGATAAGATCCGGTTTCATGCTGTGGCCCGAGCAAGCGATCCGCTGGCGGGGCCGACAGTGAAGCGCATATCGGAAGCAGCCGGGTCGGCAGTTGTCGGAGCGACAGAGGCGGGCTCCATCCCCGTCGTCTATCGCCGCCAGGGCGACGACAACCTGCTGGTCGAATACGGCCCGATGCAGCTCGATATCGGCATCCGCATGCGCGTGCACCTGCTGATGCAGGCGGTCAAGGCGGAGAGACTTCAGGGCCTCATCGATCTGACGCCCGGCATCCGCTCGCTGCAGATCCATTATGACAGCACCACGCTGTCGCGCTCGAAACTCTTGAGCGCCCTCGCAGAGATCGAGAAGAGCCTCCCTCCGGTCTCCGCCGTCAAGGTGCCGAGCCGGACCGTCTGGCTGCCGCTCTCCTGGAACGATCCGGATGCGGAACTGGCCATGCGCAAGTATCAGGAACTCGTCCGCCCCAATGCGCCCTGGTGCCCCTCCAACATCGAGTTCATCCGCCGCATCAACGGGCTCCCCGATGAGCAGGCGGTGAAGGACACGATCTTCAACGCCTCCTATCTCGTGATGGGCCTCGGCGATGTCTATCTCGGCGCGCCGGTTGCAACCCCCATAGACCCCCGCCACCGGCTGGTGACGACGAAGTACAATCCGGCCCGCACCTGGACGCCGGAAAACGCCGTCGGCATTGGCGGCGCCTATATGTGCATCTATGGCATGGAAGGGCCGGGCGGCTATCAGCTCTTCGGTCGTACGATCCAGGTCTGGAACACTTGGCGCCAGACGGATGTCTTCGCCAAGGACAAGCCCTGGCTGCTCGACTTCTTCGACCAGATCCGCTTCTTCCCCGTGAGCCACGAAGAACTGACGGAGGCCCGCGCCGCCTTTCCGCATGGCGGCTATCCGATCCGCATTGAGGAGGGCACATTCTCCTATGCCGACTACGAGGCGGAGATGGCCCGCAACGCAGAGAGCATCGGCGCCTTCAAGCAGGGACAGCAGGCGGCCTTCGAGGCGGAGCGGAAGCGCTGGAAGGACGAGGGGCTCGACTCGTTCCAGGTGGATGACGGCGCGGGCGCAAGCCTCGGCGGCGATATCCCCGAAGGCTGCTTCGGGGTGGAAAGTGCAGTGCCCGGCAATGTCTGGAAACTGCTGGTCGAAGAAGGCCAGTCCGTGCAGGCTGGCGATACGCTTGCCATCATCGAGTCGATGAAAATGGAAATCACCGTCACCGCCCATGCCGCCGGCAAAGTCCGGGATCTGCGTGCCGGGCCGGGTCGCAACGTCAAGGCCGGCGATGTTCTGGTCATCTTGGAGGATCTGTAATGCTGCCGACTATTCTTGATCTCGATTCGCTTAAGGCCACCTATGCCAGCGGGCTGACCCCGCTCGACCTCGTCGAGGAGGTGATCGCCCGCCGCAAGGCTTCCGATGATCCGGCAGTCTTCATCACGCAGACGCCGGACGATGATTTGCGGGCAGCCGCACGGGCACTGGTGGAGCGCGCGCCGGAGCCGAACAGTCTGCCGCTCTGGGGCGTGCCCTTCGCCGTGAAGGACAATATCGACGTCGCTGGCGTGCCGACCACCGCAGCCTGCCCGGCCTTCGCCTACCAGCCGGAAAAGGACGCCACGGTCGTTGCGAGACTGAAGGCTGCGGGTGCCATCGTCATCGGCAAGACGAACCTCGACCAGTTCGCCACAGGCCTCAACGGCACGCGGTCTCCTTATGGTGCTCCGCGCTCCGTCTTCGACAAGGCCTATGTATCCGGCGGCTCCTCGTCCGGTTCGGCGGTCACGGTCGCGGCGGGTCTCGCAAGCTTTGCGCTCGGCACCGATACCGCCGGCTCCGGCCGCGTGCCCGCCGCCTTCAACAACCTCGTCGGCATCAAGCCGACGCCCGGCCTCGTGCCGAATGTCGGCGTCGTGCCGGCCTGCCGCAGTGTCGATGTCGTCACGGTCTTTGCTGCAACCGTCGGCGATGGTGTCGCGATCCGCAAGGTGATGGATGGCTATGACGCCGGTGATCCCTATTCCCGCAAGGCGTCGCCAGTGGCCCTGCCGGGTTCAGGCCTGCGCATCGGCGTCCTTGACGGCGCCGAGCGCGAGTTCTTCGGCAACGCGGCCGTTGAA